>CAYNVA010000147.1:0-8197 GCA_964400575.1 uncultured Thermodesulfobacteriota bacterium
TGCGCGAGCGGGTCGCTCTTGGGCAGATTGTTATTATTAAAAATCACCAGGGCAAAGGATCGCGGGCCGCAGGGGTTGGCAAGGGGCTCCGCACAAAAGTCAATGCAAGTATAGGTACATCCTCAGATATAGTTGACGAGGAACTTGAAGTCAGAAAAGCCCGCATCGCTCAGGAGAACGGCGCGGATACTCTTATGGAGCTGAGCGTAGGAGGTGATCTTGACAGCATCAGGCGCAGGGTGATTGCGGCTGTTGATCTGCCTGTCGGTAATGTGCCGCTCTATCAGGCTTTCTGTGAGGCAAAGCGCACGTACGGCGATGTTGACAAACTGGACGAAGAACTCCTCTTTGACCTGATCGAGCGCCAGTGCGCTGACGGTATGGCATTCATGGCTGTGCACTGCGGCATAAACTGGCTTTCCATCGAGCGGCTGCGCAAGCAGGGCTACCGGTATGGCGGCCTCGTGTCAAAGGGCGGCGCGTCCATGGTGCGGTGGATGATCAACAACAATAAAGAGAACCCGCTGTATGAGAAATTTGACAGGGTTGTCAGCATCTTAAAAAAATATGATGTGGTGCTGAGCCTGGGCAATGGCATGAGGGCAGGGGCCATTCACGACTCAACCGACAGGGCCATGATCCAGGAGCTCATCATCAACTGCGAGCTTGCAGAGATCGGCCGTGAGATGGGTTGCCAGACCATGGTGGAAGGGCCGGGCCATGTGCCCCTTGATGAAATCGAGTCCAACATTCAGCTTCAGAAAAAGATGAGCGGTGATGCGCCGTATTATGTTTTGGGGCCAATTACAACCGATGTGGCCCCTGGTTACGATCATCTAACGGCTGCAATAGGTGCTGCAAATTCAGCACGTTACGGCGCAGACCTCATATGCTACATTACCCCTGCCGAACATCTCGCGCTGCCCAATGAGGAGGATGTGCGCGAGGGCGTTCGCATGGCCAAGGTGGCGGTGTATATCGGCGATATGGTCAAATACGGCCGCAGAGAACGTGACATGGCAATGTCAAAAGCCCGGCGCGACCTTGACTGGGAGCGGCAGTTCGAGCTTGCCCTGTACGGCGACACGGCACGCGCGATCCGCGACAGCCGCAAGCCTGCAACCGAGCGCTCATGCACCATGTGCGGCGCCTACTGCGCCATGGAAAACTCGAATGCCTGTTTTAAGGATGTGCTGGAGAAAAGCCCGAAGCGGTAGGATTATGCAGTCAGCGTGACGGCGACTTGCAGAAAAAACCATTCTATCCACAGGCCGACAAGAAATGAGCCGATGAAGACAATCTCGGAAAGTACGGTGGCTGATCCGAGCACATCGCCGGTGATGCCGCCGATCTGCTGCTCGGAGCAGTATTTATAATAAGCTATAAAGCCGGCAAAGAGCCCGTATGCAACTAGCAGCAGCGGCGTTTGCAGCAGCAGCGATGGCAGCATAAGCGCGGCAGCCCGCCAGAGAACAGTGCCGGTAGCAGCTTGTGAAAAAAGAAGCCCGATGCCGCCGGAGCGGACATAGGCGCTTGTTCTATAGAGTGCTACCTGCGCCAGTCGTCCCATGGCCGGATAGATTGCAATAACGGCCTTCAGATCATAGCGTATGCATTCGCTGACAAGGGCGATTTTCAGCAGCAGCGCCAGCACCAGAGCAACTGCGCCCATGACGCCGATGCGGCTGTCTTTCATGATAGCGAGTTTTTGCCCGGGCGTTTGGGCCGTGCTGAAGAAAGCATCAAAGGTATCTGCAAGGCCGTCGAGGTGAAATGCGCCGGTGATGAGCGTTTCAAATGCTACAAGAATGACTGCTACGGTCATGGGACTGAACTTTCCCGGCAGCATGATCATAATACACAGGAAATAAAGTATGCCGCCTATGAACCAGCCTACAAGCGGAAACATGACAAGGCTGCGACGGGCAAGCTGCTCGTCGGGCTGAATGTCAACCGGTACGGGAATGCGTGTCAGGAATTGAATAGCCAGTAGTAATGCTTTGAAATATGATTTCATTTTGTGTCGAATTGTTTAACAATAGTCTTATAATGCTTCTATAATAATAATCTGCGGGTATTTCGCTATAGACTTTATTTGTGTTTAAGGTTTTTTAGAAAAGAAGCCAGAATTCAGTAGTCAGAATTCAGAATAGAAGACACATGGGCTTCAAGGAGTTTGCTTGTTTTTTCCGGACAATCAGATACTGAAACGCTCCCGCTGTTTTTTTATGCTGAATTCTGAATTTCAAATTCCGACTTCTGGATTCTGACTACTGAATTCCGACTCCTATCTTTTATGACCTGCAGATTTTGGCCATGAGGCCGTATTATAAACCGGTTACCATCGTAAATACAATGCCTTCATGTGCGCTGAATCAGTTTTTTATTATTATCGCAGCATGGCTGCTTGACGCCCTCATTGGCGACCCTGAACGGCTGCCCCATCCGGTGCGGCTGATTGGCGTATATATCGGGTGGATGGAAAAAATTGCACGGCAACTATTTGCCGATAAAAAGGCGGCCGGAGTCTTTATCGGTGTGTTGGTTCCTGCCACCGCCTATCTTTGCACAGCGGCCATAATTGTTTTCGCCTCAAGCATCAGCCCCTGGTGCGCCGTGATTGCATCAATTGTTTTAATCTACTATTGTCTTTCCACGCGCTGCCTTGCCGATGAAGCTTGTGCGATTTTCAAGCACCTGCAGGCGGGTAATCTGCCCGCAGCCCGGCAGCGGCTTGCGCGTATTGTGGGCCGTGATACCGACAGCCTTGGTGAAAAAGAGAGTGTGCGCGCTGCGGTTGAGACCGTGAGCGAAAACACGGTCGACGGCATTATTTCGCCGCTTTTTTTCGCCGTGCTGGGCGGTGCGCCGCTTGCCATGGCATTTAAGGCCGTGAGCACTCTTGACTCGATGATCGGCTATAAAAATGAAAAATACCGGGATCTTGGCTGGTTCTCAGCGCGCCTGGATGATGCACTGAATTTCATACCGGCACGGCTTTGCCTGCTGCTGGTGCCGCTTGCGGCATTGTTCTGCTGCCCGTCGGGATTTTTGGCTTCTTTGAGAATTGGCATACGCGACGGGAGAAATTCGCCAAGTCCCAATTCCGGCTTCCCCGAGGCATGCTTTGCAGGCGCCCTTGGGATACAGCTCGGCGGCCAGTGCTCCTATGGCGGCATTGTGTCGTGCAAGCCGCTTATCGGTGACAAGAAGCGCGAATTGGCAGAATATGATATTAAAAAAGCTGTCGGCTTGATGTGGCTGGTGTCCGGGCTTAGTCTTGTGGTATTTTTGGCTTTGAGAATTATTGTTGTGGGATACCTATGAGCGCCATAATGATGTGGCTGGGAATGGCAGCCTTTTTTTTTGCTCTCATTTTTACCAATATTGCAAAAACTCAACAGCGGTATCTGCAAAAGCTTGGCAAAGCCCCTGATGAGAAGTATAAGAAGCTGAACGTGACCGCAAGGGTACTTTTTGCGGTGGGAATGTCGTTTTGGATCGTCGGGGCGATTATGACTATGGCTGCAGGTGGAAAGTGATATGAAAAAAATGTCTCCGCAGGAAATTGAGATAGAGTCCTTCCGTATGATCGATGAGGAGGCTGGTTCGCATGAACATCTGTCTGAAGAGCAGTGGCAGATTGTGCGGCGGATGATTCATGCCACGGCTGACTTTGATTTTATAAAAACCGTTCTGTTTCACGCTGAAGCCACAGCGGCCGGGTGCCGGGCGCTGCAAAGCGGAGCTGCGATTTATACTGATACGGAGATGCTTGCCGCAGCCATTGGCAAAGGCGCACAAGAGGCCTTCGGCTGTGAAGTGGTCTGTCTGGTAGCAGATGATGAGGTGAAAAGGCAAAGCAGGCAAACAGGCGATACCCGCTCTGCCATAGCAATGAGAAAAGCTGCTCCGCGGCTTGACGGCGGCATTATCGCCATCGGCAATGCCCCTACGGCCCTGCATGAAGCCATTGCGCTGTGCGAGCAGGGCAGGCTCAAACCAGCCCTTATACTGGGGCTTCCGGTTGGCTTTGTGGAGGCGCGGGAGTCGAAAGAATGTTTGTGGGCATCGGGGCTTGTCTGCATCACAAACATTGACAGAAAGGGGGGAACGCCGGCAACGGCTGCGGCTCTGAATGCGCTTTTGAAAATTGCACCGCAGAGGCGCTGATGATAAAAATGCCTAAATTTTTTCAAATGATATGTTTAGATGTAGGGGAGGGGTTAACCCCCTCCCAGGGGCGGGCATAAAGCCCGCCCCTGCCAGAAATAAAAATAAAAATCCCCTAACCTATAGTTGATTATTTACTCAAAGCCCGAAAGTAGTTTATGTCTTTACTTTACCTAAAGGAAGTTTTACAGGATGTAGGGGAGGGGTTTACCCCCTCCCATGGGCGGGCATAAAGCCCGCCCCTACGATGAGATACAAATAAGTCTGACGACAAAGCGCACTCTGCGTCTTTGCGGTGAATAAACTATGGCTGGAAAACTGTATATTATCGGTGTGGGGCCTGGCGATCCGGGGCTTCTGACGGTTCGTGCCCTTGAACTTTTGCAGAAAACACGCCGGGTTTTTATTCCTGTATCGGGCGAGGGACGGGAGAGCCTGGCACTTGATATCATTCAGGAGCATATACCGGCTGAAGCCAGCGTGACGGAGCTGGTGTTTCCGATGTCCAATGACCGGCAGGTTATGGAATCGGCCTACCGGAATAATTATTTAATGGTCAGCTCCGTTCTGCGCACCGGCAACGATGCCGTACTCGTGACGATTGGCGACCCCTCCACCTACAGCACGGCCTGGCAGGTGCTTCGGCTCATGCAGCATCATGCTCCGGAGGTGACCTGTGAAGTCGTTCCCGGAATAACCTCCTATGCCGCAGCTGCGGCCCGTGCAGGCATTCAGCTCACGCAGGGGCATGAGTCGCTGGCAGTGGTTTCCTCCTACAGTGATGCACGGAAACTTGAATCCGTCATTGAGTGCGCAGATACCATCGTTTTTCTGAAAACGTACCGCCAGCGTGAGATGATACTGGGGCTGCTTCGCAGTAAAGGGCTGCTTGACAGGTGCGTCTATATTTCCCGCTGCGGCCTTCCGAAAGAAGCAATCATTCGCGATTTTTCACTGCTTCCGAAAGAGGCCGACTATTTTTCGATGATTATCCTTAAGAAAGGCGGTCTCGGCTGATGGCAAAACAACAGGAGCTTCGCACCGGCTATACGACCGGCGCCTGCGCTGCGGCAGCGGCAAAGGGCGCAACCATGTGTCTTTTTGATGAGGAAGCTGAGTCGATAGAGCTTGTGCTGCCCGGCGGCCAGACAGCAGCTTTTGTTCCCGAGATTATGCTTCGAGCCAATACGACTGCTCAGTGCGGCGTCAGAAAAGATGCCGGCGATGACCCCGATGCGACCCATAACGCTCTTATTAAAGCGCGGGTTGTGCTGATTGACGAGCCTGCGGTTATCATCAAGGGCGGACCGGGGGTTGGCAGAGTGACACGTCCCGGCCTTGCGGTACTGCCGGGCGAGCCAGCAATAAACCCCGTGCCCCGGCAGATGATAACAGATGCGGTCAGGGGCATACTGCCGGAGGGCATGGGCGCAGAAGTTGTTATCAGCGTTATCGACGGCGAAAAGATCGCGCGCAAGACCCTGAATCACCGCCTTGGCATCATAGGCGGTATTTCGATTCTCGGCACAACGGGTATCGTCGTGCCGTATTCACATGAAGCGTATCGCGATTCCATAAAGTGCTCTCTTGATGTAGCACAGGCAATGGGCCTTGATACGGTGGTGCTCTCAACCGGGAAAACCAGCGAAAAAACGGCGCAGAAAATTTTTTCTGATTTGCAGGAAGAATCCTTCATTCTCATGGGCGATTATTTTTCCTTTGCTGTTAAGGAAGCAGTGCGGCATGGGATGCGCAGAGTGCTCATTGCCTGCTATCCCGGAAAACTGCTCAAAATGGCGGCAGGCTGTGAGTCGACGCATGTGGGCAGTTCATCCATCGATCTGTCTGCGCTTGCCGATGCCGCCTCTCTGGCGGGCGCTGATACGGCCGTGATTAGGCAAACAGGCAACGCAAATACCGTCCGGCATGCCTTTTCATGTTTTGATGCTGCTCTTAAGCGCTCTGTTTGCAGACGGCTTGCAAAACGCGCAATTGACGCTGCTATGAAGATGGTCGATACGCATTTTACCTGCGATATAATTGTGCTGTCATTTGAGAATGAGATATTGTTCAAATCTTTTTTAACCAATCCCAAAAAGGGTTATCAAAGCATATGAAGAAAAAATCCCCTATTGTCATTATCGGCGTCGGGCCTGGCCTGCAGGATATGTCGGTTCAGGCACTGCGGAACGTGGCATCGGCGCAGGTGCTTGTCGGCGGCAGGCGGCAGCTGGCGCTCTTCCCCGGGCATACGGGGGGAAAGATCGTAATCGGCAGGGATGCGGCATCGCTTGTAAAAAAGCTGAAAACAAAGCTGGCCGGTAAAAGCGCTGCGGTGCTCGCCTCGGGGGACCCGAATTTTTACGGCATTGCCGCGCTTTTCTACGGCAATTTCCCCAAGGAAGATATTTCAGTTATTCCACATTGTACTGCTTTTCAAACCGCATTTGCCCGCATTAAAGAGCCGTGGGACAATGCGGCCTTTATAAGTGTTCATGGCAGAAGCCCTGGCGCCCTTGATAGAATTGTCCGCAACCCCGGAACTTTTGTTGTCTACTGCGACGGCGCGAACACTCCCGCTGCAGTGGCCGCATATCTGATTGAGAAAAACAGGCTCCTTGCATCATGCCAGGCCCGGGTGTTTGACAGCCTTGGCGCGCCAGCGGAAAAAATATTTGCCGGCAGTTTGAAAAAGATTCGGCAGCTTAAAAATACCGCCCTCAGCATGATGATCATTAAAAATGATCAGCACAGCATAATTCCTTCTATCGGTATTGCTGACAGCGCTTTTGCGCATCAGCGCGGCATGATTACCAGGCGCGATGTGCGGCTTGCCGACCTGGCGCGGCTTGAGCTCGCGGGCGGTCTTGTGCTGTGGGACATCGGCGCAGGCAGCGGTTCAGTTGCTATCGAGGCTGCAAATCTGTACCCGGGCATAGCTGCCTTTGCCGTGGAAAAAGATCTCAAGCGTTTCAGGCAGCTGCAAAAAAATATTAAAAAATTCAGGCTGCCCAATGTTACTGCCATTCTCGGCAGCGCACCTTCTGCCTTTGCAGAACTTCCATCGCCTGACCGCATTTTTATCGGCGGCAGCGGCGGCGAGCTTGCCGCGATACTTAAACAGGCCAAGCTCAGGCTGAAGCCCGGCGGCTGCATCGTCGTTAATTGTGTTATCATGGCGTCGCTTGAGGCAGTGGTTGCCTGTTTCAAGAAGTGGAAATGGCGCTACGGGGTGACATCAATGCAGCTTGCCCACCTGTGGTCAGGCAAAACTCCTGAAATGTTCAGTGCGGAAAACCCGGTGTTTATCATACAGGGCCGGCCGGAGCGGAAGGCGCGGTGATGGCAGAAGGCAAGGTCATTTTTATCGGCGCGGGCCCCGGTGATCCGAAGCTTCTGACGATCAAGGGCAAAGAAGCCCTTGAATCAGCCGATGTGGTGATCTGGGCAGGCTCGCTTGTCAACAAAGATATTCTTGCATATGCCCGAAAAGATGCCCTCATTATCGACAGCGCAGAGCTTGCCCTTCCAGCCATTGCTGCAGAGATGATAGCTGCTGCGCGCGCGGGCAAGACAGTTGTTCGCGCGCATACGGGTGAGCCGTCGCTGTACAGCGCCATTGCCGAGCAGATTGAAATTTTAGACAAAGAAAATATTCCTATTGAAATCATCCCCGGTGTGAGCTCGGCCTTTGCAGCCGCTGCATCCCTGCATATCGAATATACACTTCCGGACGTTTCTCAGACCCTTATTTTTACCCGTCGCAGCGGCAGAACCCCTGTGCCTGAACCCGAGTCGCTGCGGGCTTTGGCTTCGCACCGCGCTTCCATGGTTATATTTTTGAGCATCGGCATGATCAGTGACGTCGTGCAGGAGCTTGTTTCAGGCGGCTATCCGGAAACAACTCCTGCCGCTGTTGTCTATCGGGCGAGCTGGCCCGATGAAAAGCGGGTCGTCGGCACCCTTGCTACAATCGCAGAACAGGTGCAAGAGGCCGGCATTGCGCGGCAGGCGCTCATACTGG
>CAYNVA010000148.1:0-6497 GCA_964400575.1 uncultured Thermodesulfobacteriota bacterium
AAAGAAAAAACCTGAGCTGCAGCATAAAAAAACAGCGGTTAAAAAAATACCCCCAATCAGCCAAAGGGCCCCGAAGCTTCTCAAAAGAAATGAAGCCGTAGTATTGGAGCAAACAGAATACAAATGGACAGGAAGCATGTGGGTAAATACTAAAGACAACATGATAGCTCCCCAATATACTTCCGACAGGCTTAATAACAGTTATCCCAATCGAGAAGGCAGGGAAGAAACAGGGTCAGATCTTAAATATTAAATAGTGCTTATAAAATCAACTGCGGGGCTTCCATAAACAAATCAATATCTGATCTGCGCTGCACCACCGACCTGCCGCTAACCGGTTTATCTCAGGCGTGGTATATGTGCCGGAACCGGACATCGTTGTTTCTGAAGAGACTGCCGCATGAATTTCGACACGTTTTTTTTGTCATCTGTCTTTAATCCGAATCGTTGTAAAAACCATGGGGGTCGCGGCTACACTCTTGACAGGGCAAGGCTACCGGGCGTCCATTTAAATTATGACATAATTCCTACTGCGTATCGCCGCCTGAATAAAGTGTTTTGCAAACCCCGTGACAATTAGCGTATACTGCTGCCCGGCAACCCTTACCGCGGCACAGAAAATTTCCGGCAAACAGCAACCTTTTTTTAGAATGATGAATGAATGCAATAACCACCACCAATCTGACAAAACGGTTTGAATCTCTCACAGCTGTTGACCGGGTATCCCTTGAGGTCATGCAGGGCGAGATCTTCGGGCTGCTGGGGCCCAACGGGGCCGGGAAGACAACCATTATAAAAATGCTCTCCACGCTCATGGCGCCAACCGAAGGCGATGCTGCCGTGTGGGGCTTCAGCATCGGCTCGGCCCGGGATGATGTGCGGCGCTCCATAGGCATGGTGTTCCAGGACCCCGCTGTTGATGACAGCCTGACGGGCTGGGAAAATCTTGATTTTCATGCCCGCATGTACGGCATGAAAAAGGACCTGCGCACCGCACGCATCAGCGAGGTGCTTGCCCTTGTGGGGCTTGAGGACAAGGCCGGCCTGCTTTTAAAAAAATATTCCGGCGGCATGAAGCGGCGCCTTGAAATAGCCCGTGGGCTCATGCATTATCCGCGGGTGCTGTTTTTGGATGAGCCCACGCTGGGCCTTGATCCCCAGACGCGGCATCACATCTGGGAATATATAAAAATGCTCAATCAAAAGGAGCACGTGACCGTCATCCTCACAACGCATTATATGGAAGAGGCTGACTTGCTCTGCTCCCGCATCGGCATCATCGATCACGGCAAAATACTGGTCATCGACACGCCGGAAGCCCTGAAAAACGCCATGGGCAATGATATACTCTCCATCAAGGCCACAGACCTTGAGAGCCTCATGGCGCAGCTGGCAGCCGAGCCCTGGGTGCAGGAAGTAAAGCGCTACGGCGATCACCTGCTGGTGAGCGCCCGGCTGGGCGAGGAAAAAATCCCCGTGGCTGTGGAAATCGCCCGGAGAATCGGAACGGTAATACAGGCCATATCCATGCGCAAGCCCACTCTGGAAGATGTGTTTCTGCACTATACCGGCAAAACGATACGCGAGGAGGAGGATGCCGACGCGGAGGTGCCGCGGGGCAGGCTGCGAAAGCGGAGAGGGCCGCACTGATGAAAGAATGGTTTAATGTTCAGGTCATATATGCGCTGTGGCTCAGGGAGATGAAGCGCTATGTGCGGGCGAGAAGCAGGATACTGGGCTCTCTGGGCATGCCCTTCTTTTTTCTGCTGTTTCTGGGCACGGGATTTAAAAATTTCCGTCCCGAGAGCCTGCCCAGCCATATCGACTATCTCAACTTTCTTGCCCCCGGCATGCTTGCCGTGGTGCTGCAGTTCGGGTCCATGTTTACGGGCATGGCCATACTCTGGGACCGGCAGTTCGGATTTTTAAAGGAGATCATGGTGGCCCCGGTGTCGCGGGTGGCCATAGTGCTCGGCAGAACCCTTGGCGGCATGACAACCGCGCTCCTGCAGGGCTTTCTTTTTATTGCCGTGGCGTTTTTCGCGGGGCTGAAGTTTTCTGGTTTTGCCGGGTTTCTGCTGACACCGCTGTTCATGATTTTTATTGCCGGGGCTTTTGTGAATCTGGGCCTTGCCATCGCCTCCATGATGCGCGATATGCAGGGATTCAGCATCGTGATGAATTTTATCATGGTGCCCCTGCTGCTGCTGTCGGGCGCCATGGTCCCCATAGATCAGTTCCCCGTCTGGGTGCAGTGGCTGAGCTATATCAACCCGCTTTTTTACGGGGTTGACGGCCTGCGCTACAGCCTCATCGGCATGTCGAAATTCCCGCCCCTCTTCGACGCTGCCGTGCTGTTTCTTTTCTGCGCAGGCATGGTCGGGCTGGGCGCTTTTTTATTTTCCCGCTCTGATGTTGATTAGGCCTGTATCCGGGGCCAGGATGCGCACAAAGCTCTGGCGCAGGGAACGCCCGCTGATCACAAGCATATTTCGGATACCAGAGCATGTAACATATTACTATAACCATTATTCATGTGTTATCAAAGAAAACGCAACTCGGTCATTCCGGCTTGTCCGGAATCAATTTTCTGCACACTAAAAGGGATTCCCTTCAAGCGGGAATGACAAGCAATGAAGCCATACCGCTACTGCATTCAAATTTATTTTGATTTTCGGTTACAAGATTTAGTTAATTGCTCTAAAAGGGGTAACTAACCCCGCTGAAAGAACACGGTGTGAATCAGACAGCCAATCACGATAAGGTTCTCGTCATCATTCCGACCTATAATGAAGCCGCCAATATCCAGGAGCTGCTGGATGCAATCTGGAGGCAGGTGCGCGAGGTGCATGTGCTGGTGGTTGATGATAACAGTCGTGACGGGACGCAGGAGATTGTCAGGTCACACCCCAACTATGGGCACGGCAGGCTTTTTTTGCTGGCGCGCCCCAGCAAACTTGGCCTGGGCACAGCCTATATCGCCGGTTTCACCTGGGCCTTGACCCGGGGATACGAAATCGCGATCGAGATGGACGCAGATATGTCTCATGATCCTGCCATGCTTCCCAGCATGATCGCCGGCATGGCGTCTCATGCTGTGGTTGTCGGCAGCCGCTATGTACTTGGAGGCGGCACCGTCAACTGGAGCCCCCTGAGAAAACTCATCAGCCGGTTCGGTAGCCTGTATGCAAGAATAATTCTGGGTGTGCCGGTCAATGACCTTACCGGCGGGTTCAATGCCTGGAGCCGCGACGTGCTGCAGTCGATTCGGTTTGATACCGTGAGAAGCCAGGGGTACTCTTTTCAGATCGAACTGAAATATCGCGCCTTTAAGGCTGGCTATCAGATCCTTGAGATACCGATTGTCTTTGTCGACCGCCGCGCCGGGCAGTCAAAAATGTCGGGCCGTATCGTCTTTGAAGCCATATTTCGAGTCTGGCAGATGCTGCTTGGCCGGTGACAGGCTGGTTGCCGGCAAGGTGCCTGCTGTGCGCGACCCGCTTGCCTCCAGCTACAGTATTACCGGTCATGCTTGTGAGTTTTTGATCCTTTTTTTTCGGAAAACGGGGATGGGGAAATGGGGGAATGTATCTACAAAGCCATGGAAAAAAACTGCGTGCTGACAGGCTGGATGTGCTGCAATCACAAATCACGGGGCTTATTGCCTGTGGTAGCCAGGCTGTGCCTTCTTCCGCTGCTTCACAAGGACATGCACGGGCTTATTTCTGCCTGACCCCCACCATGTTTCTCAGTTCATCTATATAGCGCTTCATCTGATCGGCTTTATATTTAAGCTCCTCTGAGCCCGAGGCAGACTGTTCGGCATTGGAGGAATTGGACTGAGTGACCCTGTCCATATCGGCCACAACCTGGCTTACCTGCGCTATGCCCTGTGCCTGCTCCCGTGTGGCAGCCGCTATTTCCGCCACCAGTTGCTCGACCCGTGAAGACTTCTCTGATACTTCTCCAAAGGCCTGATTGGTTTTGTCCATCAGCTCGGATCCTGAAATGATTTTGCCGACCGTGGTTTCAATGAGACCGGCAGTGCTTTTTGAAGCATCCGTAGCGCGCATGGCAAGGTTGCGTACTTCGTCAGCCACCACGGCAAAACCGCGGCCCGCCTCGCCGGCGCGCGCCGCTTCAACCGCGGCATTCAAAGCAAGCAGATTTGTCTGAAAGGCAATTTCATCAATTGTTTTATTGATTTCCGAGATTTCCTCGCTTGACCGTGAAATATCGGTCATGGATCTGGTCAGCTCCAGCATCCATGTGCCGGCTTCGGTAATCACCCGCTTGGCCTCTCTCATGACGCTGTCGGCCTGCGCGGCATTGTCGGCATTCTGTCTGGTCATAGACGACAGCTCTTCAAGGGATGCCGATGTCTCCTCAAGGGATGCGGCCTGCTCGGATGAAGCCTGCGCCAGCACCTGGCTTGATTCGGAAAACTGCTGAGCTGCAGAGTGCAGTTCTCTGCCGATCTGAGAAAGGCCCTGCGTGGCGTTATTGATCGGCCTGGAGACGGAGCGTCCGAGCCAGAAAAAAATAAAGCCGACCGCCACTGAAAAAATGGCAATCAGCAATAAGGATGTATATCGTGATTGGGCGGATACTTTGATTACTTCATCAACGGAAAATCCGGTTCCAGGTATCCAGCCCCATGGCTCAAATATTTTTACATATGCATGCATTTTAACCGGCTGGTCAGCTGCGGATTTTTCAAAAGAGTACTCAACCTTCCCTTCACCTTTCTCCCTGCACAGAGCTGCCATGTCAGTAAACACATGTTTCCCCTGAGAATCCCTGTAGCCGCTCAGGTCTTTCCCATCAAGTTCAGGTCTGCTCGATTCCATAATCATTTTAGCGCTACTGTCAATTATCCAGAAGCCTTCAGCATCTTTATGCTCCATATTTTTAATTGCTCGCGCAGCTCTTTTTTGAGCTTCATCAAGCGTCATCGCCCCGGTTTTAGCGAGCTCATCATACTGGGTGAAAATTGCAGAGGCTGCATAGACTAAATTTTTTGAGGAGTTTATTTTTTCTTTCACTATGGTTTTTTGAATGTTATAGGATAAAGACAGCATAGAGAAGAGGAAAAAAACTATAAATCCCGCACTCATCAGCTTCACTTTTGCAGAAAGGCTCATTTTGTTTTTCATATTTTTTCCTTGTGCAGAATTTTTTTCATTGCCATGGGCCGTTACACGACCTGCGCAGCTCAAAAAATATATGCGAGTGGGACAGTCTCCGGAATAAGGCTGCCTGCCGTTCATTTACTTATATATCCTATCATTTTTTCGGCGGCACGGCAATAAACCTTAATATTTTAAATATTTTTCCAACCGTAGGGGAGGGGTTTATCCCCTCCCGCGGGCGGGCATAAAGCCCGCCCCTACATTAATAATCTTGAAACGCTTCTATCTTGAATTTTAAATCATGAATCTTTAATCATTGTACTCCAAACCCCGAACTTCTTATCGCGTCTGCTGGCTTGCAGACGCCTGGTTTTTATGCCCCACAGATTTTGGCAAGAAGGCGATTGTAATACTGTATCAATGAGCCTGCGCACGAGTCCTTGAACGGCATTACAGCAGCACAAGGGCTGCTGCAATGCCCCCCAGCACCACAAACAGGATTGGCATACGGGCATAGAGCGCGACAAAAGCCGCTGCCGCCAGCAGCCCATGGCCCCAGGTCCAGTCCATGTGGCGGCCAAAAAGAAATACCGTGCTTGCCAGCAGACCCACAAATGAGCAGAGTATGCCCTGAATGAATCCGTCAAAACCTCTGTGGCTGCGCAGCCTGTCAATGCCGGGGCTGAGTATCACAACAATGAGAAATGAGGGCAGGAATATGCCTGCTGTGGCAGCCGCAGCACCCGCCAGACCTTTGAGCAGATATCCGACAAAAGTTGCGGTGATGACGATCGGGCCGGGGGTGAGCTGCCCGAGTGCTATGCCGTCAAGCAGCGTTGGACTGCTGAGCCAGCCGCGCACTTCCACTATTTCATGAAACATGAGCGGCACTGAGGTGTACCCGCCGCCGAAGGCAAGCAAATCTATTTTGAACATCAGCAGCGCCAGAGAGAACAGCTCTGTGTCAAGCAGGTACAAAACTCCAAAGCCTGCTGCAACCACGCAGAGCAGCAGCACTGCCTGTCGCAGCCATGACTGCTCATGCAGCCCGTCCGGTACTGCCTGCGGGCAGCCGGCTGCTGCAAGGGCAAGCCACCCGGTAAGCCCTGCCGCGAGAATCACCAGTACGGGATTTGCGCTGAGGCCGAAAAGTATCGCCGCGCTGATGGCAATACAAATTGCCCTGCCGCTTGTAAGATACAGACGCGCCGACACAAGCGCCGCATGGCCAAGGATGGCGATCACCACGGCCCGCAGGCCGCTGAAGCCGGCGGCCGCTGCCGCCGCAGTGTGCCAGTGCTCATAGAGAGCTGAGAGGCCGAGCATGAACAGAAAGGCCGGAAGGATATAGCCGGCGGCCGCTGC
>CAYNVA010000149.1:0-7872 GCA_964400575.1 uncultured Thermodesulfobacteriota bacterium
GATGCTGGGCGTCGGCGTAGTCCTGCCAGTACTTGGCTATTACGGTCAGGCAGGCTCACTTGTTGCTTTCCCCTGGCGCCTGCTGGCATTCATCCTGCCCTGCCAGCTTGCCTGCGCCATGGCAACGGCCCTGCCCGATGAACCATCCGACCGGATCAGTTCCAAGCGCACCGCTGCCGTGCTGCTGGGCGCTGCAGGAACGAAGCTGACAATTATCGGGCTCAATGCCGCAAGCATTGCTTTCTTTTACCTTGCATCTGCAGCTGCGCAGCACTATACCATATCCGCACTGCTGCTGCCGGCAGTCTGCTGCACAGGAATGGTCGCGCTGCGCAGCTCTTCACCGCCTGGCTCACGGCGTTTGGGGCTGTTTGTTACCTGCGCCGTTGCTGCAAACGTCCTGCTCATGGCAGCGGCAGCACTACTGTTTTTCTTAACCTGAATTAAGGACGCCCCTATGAACTGGATCGGCTTCATACAGCTTATACGAAACATCTACGGCAGGAAGCTGCCCGATCTTGATGCCATACAGCGGCAGGGCCTGCTGGCCGTGAAAATCGGGCAGGTGTTCGCCCTGCGCATCGACTTTCTCAACGAGGCAACCTGCCGCCACCTTGCGCGCCTCTATCGCAGCGCCGTGAGTTTGCCTCCCGAGCAGATGGAAAAGCTGCTTGACCGCTACACGGGCGGCCAGTTCAGGCAGCGCTTCGAGCATATCGACACCACGCCCCTTGCCTCGGCATCGGTAGGGCAGGTGCACCGGGCACGGCTCAAAAACGGCAAAGAGGTTGTCATAAAGCTGGTCAAGCATGATGCACGGCAGCAGTTCGTTCGCGATGTGCGCAGCGTCAAGAGTCTCTTCAGGTTCTGTATCTTCTTCTATCCCAAGCTTGCCAAAGTGGCCGACCCGGTCGGTGTTCTTGAAAATATCGAAGACTACACGCTCACCGAGCTTAATCTGCTGAATGAAATAAAAGGCCAGGACGTGCTGCGGACAATCTACGACAACAACAGCACCGGCTATGACCTGTCGCGCCTGCGATTTGCCGACTTTCACCGCGAGCTGTGCTCCGAGCAGGTGCTGGTTGCCGACTTTATCGAGGGCAAAACATTTGACGAGCTGCTGGAGCGCGGCGAGCTATCATATAAGCAGCTGCTTGAGCTCTTCCACATACACGGATTTTTCATGTTTGTCATCGGCACCTTTCACGGCGACATACATCCTGGCAATATTATACTCAATGACGGCAAAATCTGTTTTGTCGACACCAGCGCTATCAGCCGCACAGGCCCCAAAATCCGCAAGGGCCTGTTCGAATTTTTTGGAGCCCTGTCATGGTATGATTATGAAAAATGCGCGTACTTTTTAAACAAAATGTCGGAGGTTGAGATCGATGGGAAGCGCTTCGAGGCATTTCAAAAAAAGTTTATAGACCTCTATGCCGACTTTACCGACAGCACGGTCGCGCAGGTGAGCCTGACAAAAAAAATGATGGACACCATACGCCTCGGGATCGACTCGGGGATGGTATTTGAACGCGGCATGTTCCCGATCATCAAAAGCCTCATGTATCTTGACGGCATGGTCTTGAGCTGCAAGCCCGAAGCAGTCCTCATGAAAGACATGCGCGCCTTCATCGACGAAACCCGGGCCGCTGTGAGGGCGAGTTGAGGGGCATGGCAGGAGAGTTCAGGGTTCGGAGATTGTAGGGGCGGGGTCATCCCGCCCGGGAGTGTTTTGTTTCTGAGCCGTTATGTACGTTTTTTAAAGGCAAGTGCTGGCACAAGATATGGAGGAGAAGAAAAGAGGTTACCAGCAGGCTATTCATTCTTTGTGCAGCGCAAAAATTTCTAAAAATTCCGTTGCCTTCAAGACCTTTATGCCCATATATTCCTTAACATTCAGCAGCGCCCTGTCTCCCGAAACAATATAGCTGGCCTTGAGCGAAACAGCACACTCAATAAACTTGTCATCATCAGGGTCGGCGTCGACAATCCTCAGCGCTGGTGTCTTTGCAGAAAACACAGAATTAAAACCTCGGGCAAAGAGATCGAGAAGCTCCTGCAATTCTTTTTCCTGCTTAAGTCCGAGCCGCTGCAGCACCTCGAAATATTCCTCAACAATCGCCTTTGTCAGACAAAGAGTAATGCCGCAGGACTTCCACAGGTCTATAACCCTGCGCGGATTTCCCCCGAAAAACGAAGAAACAAATATATTCGTATCAACAACCACCCTCATCGTTTTGCACGCCGAACAGCCTCGACAGCCCTGGCGACATTCTTGGCTGTACCGCCTTGTTCTGTCAGATTCCCGCCAATCCTGTTCCACAAATCATCGATATAGCCGCCCATGTCATGATCCTGAACATAGCCCTGTATAAGCTCTCTGACAACATGGCTTGTAGTCTTGCCTTCAGCTTTTGTAAGCTTTGCAAACTTCGTCTTGATTGTATCATCGATGCGTATGATCATTTGTGTGGCCATTGCAATCTCCCAAAAAAGTTATACCATATATACAGTATAACTTTGTCCTGTTCCGCTGTCAACCAAACATTGCCAGGCTGGACAGCATGATGCGGATATCCAAGCGCTACAATTCTTGCTATTCGTGGCATAGTGCGGAAACAATTCTTTCTTTCCGGATAACATATAAATCAGTGCCCCTAATTAACCCTAATCGGGGGGCTGTTGTCACCGATTTTTATTTGCCTCCCAGTCGGTTTCCTCCCAGTAAAGGGCGCTGTTCCCTTTACGATCCCTTTACGATAATCTGGCTCGGCGTTGTCATATGAAAAAAGATTTGCAGGGCCTGCAAGAATAAACTGCGATGAACAGTTTTTGCAGAGCGGAGATACCTAGGATTAATGGAAATAAAGAAACAAGGCGACATCAAAAGGACTTGATGCCGCCTTGTTTTGTAATGCACCACCATTAATTCCTGCTTTTATTGTCTACCCGAAAACCCCCGTTGTCTACAGTGGTGGTATAAGTAAACCTGGCATTTTGTGCCCTGTTTTTTCCCCTTTAAGGGGAAAATAAGCCACACCGATACATCGAAATGTTTTTTTACTTGACTGCTATAACCTTGCCTTTTGAAATAATCTCAAGAGGCTGGCTCTTGTCTTTGGCAACAAGGCGTCTCACTTCATATTCATAAGTACCTTCCTCAATCAGGCAGATACTGGCAGTGCCGCCCTGCGGTACAGAAGATGTTTCGTAGTAGCCCATAAGGTCCGAATAAAAATTCATCGGTGCTGCACAGGCAAGACCTATCCTGGTAGTGAACTTGATGGTTATCGGCCCAGGACCCTTGTTATGCCATATCATGGTGGTTCCCAGCTTGGCTGTTACCGAGTCAGGTGCAATTACACCCGATTCACCCTCAAGGGCAATAATTTTTGGTGTCTCCCCTGCTGCTACAGCAATTGGCCAGCATAGAAGAACGGTGGCAAGACTGACCAGGAGGAAGTTAAACATCTGTGTCTTTTTCATGCTCATCATATTATCGCCTTTCTCTGAAAAAGTTAATCATGAGGCATTATATTATCTATAAAGCATGTTTTGTAATTATAAGCAAGGCTTGATATTAAAAAACAACAGTGCACATTCAAGAAGATATGTTTTTGAATTTTGAATCTTCAATCTTAAATCCAGTGTATGATCACTGATAGGAGCTCGCTTTGAGATGGGCAGAATATAAGAACGAGGGGAATTGTGTGTGTCAAGGCAAATATCGGTGCAAGATATGGGATTGCGGTTTTGGAGGCGCTATTTCTGACTCTGAACGCTATACCACAACATCTAGTAGCAGTGCTTATCATCTAAAAGTCCACATTATGGCTCTCATGTTGGACAAAAACCCTGAAACTTCAAGATTACCATACCTAACATGCAATAAATCGAGTGTCGTACTGCGGTCATGGCGCTGACACGTAGCGTTGACTTCTTAGAAAAAAAGCCTGGCCACTGCATATAGTGGTCCGGCCATTAAGCGGCGGACTCGAAAATAAGAGAACCATCTACCGGTTCAGCCTTTTTTTTGCGGTGTAATAAGCATCTTGGCCGGATCATAACCCTGCTCTATGAGTTTCTGCTTTATAGAATTGAAGGTGGTTTCATCAAGAATGGGTGTTCTGGAAAGAATCCAGAGCAAGGTTCTCTTCGGATGGCCAACCACGGCATATTTGTAATCTTTATCAAGCTGTATGACCCAGTAATCACCCCGAAAAGGCCAAAAAAACTCCACCTTCAGCTTAGCATTGGTCTCCTTGTCAACCGACCAGGCTTTGCCTTCAATCGATTTCTCTTTGCCATCAATGCTGCCTTCGCGGCAGACATTGAAAACTTTCACATTGCCGTCAGGCCGAAGCGAGTACTGTGCTTGTGTGGCCACACAGTCATCCTTCTGAAAGCTGTTCGGATAGCGGGCTATCTCATACCAAGTGCCCATATACTTTTCGATATTTACAGAAGGGACAACTTGCAAGGGTTTCATCGTGCCGTTCTCTTTTGTGGTAGAGCAGGCGTAAATACAAAACAGAATTGCCATTATAAGTGATAAAATAGTTTTCTGCATATTCAATCTCCTGAAGTTTTTAAGTTGTAACCGGTTTATGTATTCAGCCAGTGATTCGTTATTGTAAATTTTCTAGCATTTCAATGGCGCAATACATGTTCGGCTGGCATACCCTTGTAGAATACCACACATTCTGATTACCAAGGCTATCATGCAAAAATTTGAGCAATAAGAGACGACCAGGGATTGGCATGTAATGTGCAAATTTAAAAAAAAACCTGGCCACTATATCTAGCAGTCAGGCCTTCGTAATGCCTCGATATACTTATTCGAAATTCAGATATTCTTTTCTATGGCCGGGTGTAATTAAAGTTTAATAATCACACGCGTGCGGTTGTGATGGAACAACTGCCCAGGGTTGAGGTACTCAACATTTTTCGGGGTAATCTTGAGTAAACAATAGTCGGGATCAGAAGGGCCTTTTGGAAAGAAGAAACCAAATGGTTCCTGCCAAAATTTTTTAAGGAGCTGGGCATTTGTGACAATCTCAGCTTTCCCGATAATGGATGCGTTTGTCTGATCGTCTGGATCATCGATAAACACGCTCACGTTGGAATTTTTTTTGATATCCTTTATTTTGTTGGTACTTAAGCCTGTAGCAAACCAGATAATCATATCCTTACCAAGGGGAAGGTTGGTCATAATCCTCCCGCGAGGTGCTCCATCCGTTCCAAAGGTAATGAGTTTTGAGTACCTGTTACGTTTGATTAATTCAACTACACTTTGCTTTAAATCATTCTTTGCCATACTTGACCTCCTTTGATTTACGGGTTGGGTGGTGGGTGGGGGACGTTGTTAACAAAGTACACAAATTCACAATTCTTCCCCCTGCTCACTGTTTTAACTTTTACTTCACCGCATACAAAAATCAGAAGTCAGAATCCAGAATTCAGTAGCCAGTAGTCCCGGAATCGGGAATTAATCGAGGACAACAGCCACCGATTATTCAAGCTCTGCCTTCAGGTGTTTTTCCTTCTGTTGATTTTCATTGTTAATCATTGCGCTTGTTTCTGAAAATAGCTACGACCTTGATTGAACTGCCATCCTTTTTCCCTGCGATCTGATATTCGCCATCATAATATGTGTTTTCAGGTTCGTGCTTAACCTCAATAACTTCGGGATAAAGTATCTCTTCATAGCCGTTTTCATATCCGTCAGTTAAAACCGACATATCTTCAGGGAATTGTTTAAGAGCGTCTATCAGCTCCCGGATTGTCATTTCATCAACTCACAATTAACTATTTAAGCTATCGTGTCTAAAAAATCTCTGGGGATTAATCCGGGTCGCCACTGATTTGGCTCTCCCTGCCCGCCTCACCCCGTTTTATTTTACCGCATAAAAAATATAAGCTGGCATGCGTGCAGGCCTACATGCTTATTTGGATTTAATCCGGAACGGCTGCTCTGCTTACTGTGCTTCCGCCCATGTTTTTATCAGTGCGAAAAACCTGTCAAAGTCGTCAAGCCTGTTTTTAAAAAGGCCAAAGACAGTGGCGTCATCAATCTTTTCATAGCGATGAACAAGCATGTTTCTGAAGGACGCCATCTGCTGATAGACTGCAAGATCCTGCGCCGGAATAATACCGTTTTCATGCAGCACGGCAAATATATCCCTGTACCCCTCGGGCTCGCGCCAGCCGTGAAAGGATATTATATGATTGGCGATATCCAGAACCGTCTCAATGGCAAGGTGCAGATAGCGTTCAACAAACGCCCTGGCGCGAATGTCGGTTTGGTACATGCCCCAGGTAATGTCCTCTGCGGCCCTGAGCTCTACAGTATACTGCCGCAGCTGGGAAAGCTTTCGTGACACTACTTCCCTGTCAACCATGCTTTGCATCCCTCAATGCCTGATATAAATGCCGGGTGTCAAGGTATTCCGCCCGCGCCATCACTTCCCGGCAAACGCGCTCCCCCGGATCGGATTCATAGACAAGCCTGCCGCTTTTGAGTATCTGATGCTGCAGCAGCGCTCCGCTCTGACCGAACACCACCAGATCAACATCACGGCCAAGCATATTTGACAGCTCTGTTTCATATGCCATGCGTTCATCGCCGGATATCTGCCCGCGGGACATGATTGCCAGATCAAGGTCGCTTGAGGCCCGGCTGCGTCCGGTTGCAACAGAGCCGAAAACATACACCGCAACAATATCGTTATGCGATACTGCAAACCGGCTTATCGCATCAGCTATACTATCGGCCCGAGTCGCCATTATCTGTGCATCCTTTGCTGTTTAGAAAAAAAGTTAGGGGCTAATTAGGGACTCCCCTATTTGGCATATCCCCCGCCTTTGTTTTTATTTCCCAGCGTACACCGCACGTTTTTGATTGCCGGGAAATTGATTTTGCGTTTGGGCCTGTTTCACCACAGAGGCTCAGAGAGCACAGAGGGGAATGAAGTTTATTGTTCGCCGAGATAGCGAACAATAAATATCTCCTGGGTGTTCCCTGTATATTCAGCCTAGCTTTTTTCCTCCTTCTCCCGACATACCTGCCTGTTTTACGCAATACACCGCTCGGTTTTCTTTTACACTGAATCCAATCTCGCGTTTCAGCCATGACCCAACCGTCAGTTATCGGTGAGAACCCTTCAGCCCCCTTCTCGTATTCGCGTTTCTGCGCGCACAGCGCAGCGACATCATATAATATAAAGCTCTATGATATCCACCCTACAGCCTAAGGCGTTTATTGCAAACTTTAATAAATTTGTCACGTAGTTTGTTTTTAACACAACACTATTCTTGTTTTAGCTGTTTCAGTGTAGTGTCAATTTGGGTCAATTTGGGGACGCTGGTGATTGAGTTGAATTCCTTCCGTAATAATTCTCAACAACAATCATCTTCTTATGCCTTCCTCGCGGTAAGACGTATGATACATGTTACCCGGACCTGACAGTTCATTTTAGAACAGCGTGCCCGGCTTCGGCAAAGCCGCAGAGCATGCTTTGGCCAATCCGCTGCCCCCGGTCTCCGGCATAGATCACAAAGCCTTTAAGGTCCTGCCCTGCTGTTTTTTTGAAATACTCAATCCCCCTGACAAAATCGGGGGAATAGGTTTCTGAGGATTTAATTTCAACGGGTATGAGCTCGCTGCCACGTGCAAGTAGCAGATCAACCTCATTGCCGTTGGTGTCACGGAAAAAGTAGAGATCAGGCTCCTGCCCCGTCGTATAAGGGGTCAAGTTTGCTGTTGACTATTGCAACAGTCAACAGCAAACTTGACCCCTTTTTCCTTTTTCTTGGTTTATGAATATTTAAAGTTATATTTTAAATCAGCCTGATACCCTCACGGCT
>CAYNVA010000150.1:0-3702 GCA_964400575.1 uncultured Thermodesulfobacteriota bacterium
CGATTACCTTGAGAATGTTTTTCGGGCCTCTCCCGACGCCATTATTGTTGCCGATAACGCCGGCTATATTGTCATGGCAAACGATTCGGTCTACGATGTGTATGGCTATCATCCCGAAGAAATTATCGGGCAGCATACAACAGTTTTCTCCCCGGCGGATGAGAAAATAGTGCAACAGGCAATGGACATGTTTGATGAGCTGTATGAAAAAGACATTATACGGAATTTTGTGGGTGGACGGAAGCGCAAAGACGGGAGCATTATACAGGTCGAATCCAGTCATGTTCTGCTGAAGAACCCCGACGGCTCTGTTGCCGGAAGCGTTACATCCTGCAGGGATATAACCGAGAGAAAGAGATTTGAGGAGCAGCTGCGTCAGGCGCGCGATTACCTGGAGAATATTTTTCGAGCCTCTCCCGACGCCATTACTGTTTTCGATAGCACCGGCTATATTGTCATGGCAAACCAGTCGGTCTACGATGTGTATGGCTATCATCCCGAAGAAGTCATAGGGCAGCACTGCTCTGTTTTCGCCACCGATGATGACAAAGCAGTGCAAAAAACAATCGGCATGATCGAGCAGCTTTTTGAAACGGGCATCATCCGGAATTTTGTGGAGGAGCGGAAGCGCAAAGACGGGAGCATTATACAGATCGAAGCCAGTCATGTGCTGCTGAAGAACCCGGACGGCTCCGTTGCCGGAAGCCTTACAGTCACGAGGGATATAACCGACAGAAAGAGATTTGAGGAGCAGCTGCGGCAGTCCCAGAAGATGGAGGCTATCGGGACGCTTGCAGGCGGCATTGCCCATGATTTCAACAATATTCTGGCTGCGATCATGGGGTATACGGAGCTTTCCAAAGACCTGGCTGCCGGCAACAGCATGCTGGAGAGAAATCTCTCGCAGGTATTAAAGTCCGTGGACCGGGCAAAGGCCCTTGTGCAACAGATTCTCGCCTTCAGCCGCAAAACCGAAAGCGATGTCAAGCCGCTGCACATGCACCTTGTAATCGATGAAGCTCTCAAGCTGCTGCGGGCATCGCTGCCATCGACCATATCCCTGCGCTGCGACCTGGACGACACGGACGATATCGTTGTAGCCGACGCCACCGAAATGCACCAGATCGTCATGAACCTGTGCACCAATGCCGCCGATGCCATGCAGCCCGCCGGCGGCGTCATAGAGGTAATGTTAAAGCCCGTTGATTTTGATTCGCATGGCGCAAATTATTATACCGGCATAGAACCGGGGCCTTATGTGCAGCTGAGCGTCAAAGATACCGGCACGGGCATACCCGGCAATGTCATCGGCCGCATTTTCGAGCCTTTTTTTACCACCAAGGAAGTAGGCAGGGGAACCGGCATGGGGCTTGCCATGGTGCACGGCATCGTTAAAAGCTGCAAGGGGGACATTAAGGTATACAGCGAGCCGGGCAAGGGCTCAGTTTTTCATATCGTGCTGCCGCGGGTTCAGGCCGAGAAGATCGAGGGGCACATCGCCGCGCGTGAAGCGCCGCAGGGCAGCGAATCGGTGCTGCTGGTGGATGACGAGGCTGTGCTGCTGGATGTAGGTGAAAAAATACTGGGCTCGCTCGGCTACCGGGTCACGGCGATTTGCAGCGCGGTGGAGGCGTGCGAGCTTTTCAGCAGCAACCCTGCGGCCTTTGATGTCGTGATCACCGATCAGACCATGCCCCAGCTCACCGGCTATGAACTGGCGCAACGGCTGATGCAGGTGCGGTCAGATATCCCGGTCATCCTGTGCACGGGCTACAGCGACCTGGTGACGGCTGAGTCGGCGCTGGCAGGCGGCATAAAAGCATTTGTGATAAAGCCCCTGGACCGGCTTGCCATTGCCGAAACGATCCGCGCGGTGCTGGCCAGACAGTAGCATGGCCCGCAGGCATGCTCTGCCAGTTCCGGCTTCTTTTCTAGAGCATGTAACGAAATCCCGTAGCCGGTTTGTCATTTCGAATCCCGAAAGCTTTCGGGATGAGAAATCTTTAAAGATCTCTCCCTGCGGTCGAGATGACAGGCAAAGAATAGTCTACAGTAAAAAGTTACATGCTCTAAAGGACCTTAAACAGGGCAGCAGATTTTCGTTCAATGCTGCGGGCGGAATTTATTTTTTATCCAGGGGCTTATACACGGGCAGAAGTTCCGGGGGGATATTTTCCAGAAGCGGCAGGCGGCTGTCCTTGTCTGAGGTCAGGGGAGTACGCAGCGGCCAGGTGATTCCAATGGTCTCATCTGCCCAGTGGATGCCCCGGTCGTCTTCGGGGTGGTAGCAATCAGTGCATTTATAGATAAGATCGACGGTGTCGCTCATCACGCAGAAACCATGGGCAAATCCCTCAGGGATAAATATCTGGTAATTGTTTTTATCCGACAGCACCTCGCCAACCCAGCGGCCGAACCAGGGGGATCCCCTGCGTATGTCAACGGCAACGTCAAAAATTTCACCCCGCAGCACCGACACCAGCTTTGCCTGGGGAAAGTTGAGCTGGTAGTGCATGCCGCGCAGAATGCCCCTGGAGGAGCGGGAGTGATTATCCTGCACAAAAGGCCCGGTTATGCCCAGCAGCCCGTATTTGTGAAGCTGGTAGGTTTCCAGGAAAAAACCGCGGCTGTCGCGGAACACATCGGGCGTAATGATGCGGACATCGGGCAGTGAGGTTTGCGTGATCTTGACCGCCACAGGTCAAACCTCCTCGTCTGCAAGCATGTCCAGCAGATACCTGCCGTAGGTGCTGTTTTTCATTTCCCGGGCAAGCTTGCCGACCTGAGCTTTGTCGATGAATCCCCGGCGATAGGCTATTTCCTCGATGCAGGCAATCTTAAGCCCCTGCCGCTCCTCAATGGCCTGCACATAGCTTGACGCCTGCTGCAGGGCCTCATGCGTGCCCGTGTCGAGCCAGGCAAGCCCCCGGCCCAGCAGTTGCACCCGAAGCTCGCCCCTTCGCAGGTATTCCAGATTCACATCCGTGATCTCCAGCTCCCCGCGCGCCGAGGGCTTCATGTTTTCTGCAATAGCCACGACGCTGTTATCAAAAAAGTAAAGGCCGGGCACGGCGAAGCGCGATTTGGGGTGTTTGGGCTTTTCCTCGATGGACAGTACCTTGCCCGTATCGTCAAATTCCACGACGCCGTAGCGTTCAGGGTCCTTCACGGGGTAGCCGAAAATAAGGCCGCCCTTTTTAAGCTGCGATGCAGCGTGCAGGGTCTCGGGAAATCCGTGGCCGTAAAAAAGGTTGTCGCCCAGCACAAGGCAGACTCCATCGCTGCCGATAAAGGACTTGCCGATGATAAAGGCCTGCGCGATGCCGTCCGGCCGGGGCTGTTCTTCATAGGAAAACGAGAGCCCGAGCTGTGAGCCGTCGCCGAACAGGTTGCGGAAATTGGGAAGATCCTGCGGCGTGGAGATGATAAGAATATCGCGGATGCCGGCAAGCATCAGCAGAGACAGCGGATAATAGATGAGCGGTTTGTCGTATATCGGGAGAAGCTGTTTGCTGACAGCCCGTGTTACGGGATGCAGCCTGGTGCCGGAACCGCCGGCAAGCACTATGCCCTTCATGAAATGCTCCTTGCAATGTTTACTGTACCCGGTTTGTTTACCACAACTTGCCACTGCATAAAAACCTTTTTTTGCCATTGCATTTCAGGGCGACATGCCGTAGCTTGAAGCAAAAATCAGGTAGC
>CAYNVA010000151.1:0-1954 GCA_964400575.1 uncultured Thermodesulfobacteriota bacterium
GCCGGTGTTGTTCGCGAGGTTGGGCCCGCCCGCGCCAACGCTGGACATGAATGATTCAACCTCCGGCTCTTTGCGCACAATCTCCGCGAGCGCCTGCTGATGGCGCACCATCGAGTCAAAAGAAATTCCCTGGCTCGCCTCAGTAAAGCTGAAGAGCATGTTACGGTCTTCATAGGGAAGAAAGCCTTTGGGGATGATCATAAAAAGATAAACAGTCGCAACCAGGATAACCCCTGATATCACCATGGTTGCCACGCGGTGCTCCAGCACCCGGTCCAGGCTCCATTGGTACAGGTTCAGCATCCCGCTGAAAAATTGCTCGGTAGTTTCATATAATCTTCCATGACGCTCTTCCGCCACCGGCCGCAGGAACCTGCTGCAGAGCATCGGGGTGAGGCTCAGCGACACCAGGCCGGAAATAAGAATCGCCATGCTGATGGTGACCGAAAACTCGTGGAGCAGTCTTCCAAGCACGCCGCCCATGAACAGCACCGGGATAAACACGGCGACCAGCGACAGGGTCATGGATATGATGGTAAAGCTGATTTCGCGTGATCCTTTCAAGGCCGCTTCCATCACGCCCTCCCCCATTTCTATATGGCGCACGATGTTCTCCAGCATTACGATGGCGTCGTCAACGACAAAGCCCACCGACAGAGTGAGCGCCATAAGGGACAAATTATCCAGGCTGAAGTTAAACAGGTACATGGCGGCAAAGGTGCCCACAATCGACATGGGGAGGGTCAGGCTGGGAATAACGGTGGCGGACAGGTTCCGCAAAAACAGAAAGATTACCATGACCACCAGGCATACAACGAGAAACAGGGTAAACTTGACGTCATTGACTGATTCATTAATTGACACTGACTGGTCATACAGAATGTGAAATTCAACCGAGGCCGGCATCTGCGCCCGGAGCTTCGGCAGCAGATTCTTAATCCGGGTGGCTACATCAACCGCGTTGCTCCCCGGCTGGCGCAGAATGGCGAGTATTACCGCGCGGCTGCTGCTCTGCGGCGTGTTATACCAGCTTGCCACCTTGTCGTTCTCCACGCTGTCGATTACTGTTCCGATATCGGAAAGTCGCACGGGGGAGCCGTTGCGGTAGGCGACAATCAGCGGCAGATACGCTGCCGCGTTCAGAAGCTGTCCGTTATCTTCGATGGTGAAGGCCTGGTGCGAACCGTTAAAATTCCCAAGCGGCAGGTTCACATTTCCCTTCTGCACCGCAACGACCACTTCATCAATGCCGATCTGCCGCGTTGCCAGTGCCATGGGATTGAGCTGCACGCGCGCCGCGTATTTCTGCGCGCCAAACACCTGCACCTGGGCGACATCCTTCAGCATGGATATCTGCTGGGACATCAGGGTCTCCGCGTATTCATCAATCTGATAGAGCGGAAGCGTCTGTGAGGTCACCGCTATATATATGACCGGCGCGTCAGCAGGGTTCACCTTCTGGTACGCGGGAGGGCTCGGCATGTCGCGGGGCAATTGCTTGGCAGCGCGTGAAATCGCCGCCTGCACATCCTGCGCGGCAGCGTCAATGTTGCGGCTCAGGTTAAACTGCAGGGTGATCTGGGTAAGGCCGAGGGCATTGATTGAATTAAGGGAGTCAAGCCCGGCAATGGTTGAAAACTCTCGCTCAAGCGGGGTGGCAACGGAAGAGGCCATGGTATCGGGGCTCGCGCCGGGCAGCGTCGCGGACACCAGCACCGTGGGCAGATCCACATTCGGCAGATCGCTCACCGGCAGCACGCGATAGCCGAAAAAGCCGAAAATTAAAAACGCCAGCATGACCAGCGTGGTCATGACCGGCCGGCGGATAAACAGCTCAGCAATATTCATTCGTCCTGTATCTCAGTCTTTTTTATCTCGACTGCAATCCCGGTTGCAAGCTGCAGCTGGCCGTCAGTCACCACGATTTCCTTGGGCTGCACTCCCTTTTCAACAA
>CAYNVA010000152.1:0-5295 GCA_964400575.1 uncultured Thermodesulfobacteriota bacterium
CCTCTTTTTTTACGCCGGAATTGAGTGGAAACAGTGGTGCGCCTCTGCAGTCACTATTTTTCAGCCTACAGGTGTTCAATATGAACACAAATTACTCGCTAATAATTACTCAGAATGACTGCTGGTCAGTGCTTGCAGAACAAAGTTACAGGGGCTGAACAATACGAGGAATGCGGGTGGTTTGCGGTTCGGAATGAAAATTTTTTGGTTTGGCTGCGCTGCAGCAGCATTTTAACCAATACTGCCGAGGCTAAGCAACAAAATGGATGATATCGACACAGTTATGCGAAAAAGCAAAAAGCATGGCGCGGCGTTATCTGGCATGATATTTTGCTCTGATAACAATTCAGCCTCTATCAGCCGTTCCTGCCGCATTCTGCTATTCACGTGCGCGGTAAAAGCGGTAATAAAAGCACGGCACAGATCTCGCCCTGAGCGTCACGGCCCTCAGCGCCGCAATGCTGATGCCGCGCGGCTTATTTCACCAGGGTCAGTTTGCCGGAGCAGTCGCCTATCATTGCCCGGTAATCTCCCGTGCCAAAAGCCGCTCCGTCAATACGCACCTTCATAAACATGAACCGTTTGAACAGTACGCGTTTGCTCACAACGGTTATCGCGTCGGTCTCCCATCTGACCGGTGTGGTTTCGTCAAACTCCGTTCCATTCTTGCCGGTGACGATCAGGCGCCGGGTCTTCTCATTTTCACCCAGAAACCGGCCCAGAACCCGGGGTATGACTTTTACCGTGCAGTCCGGGCAGGTTTCATTATAAAAGGAATCGTTATCGTCGCAGTCGGCGCCTGCGGTGCAGTTATCACCATAGCCGTCGCCATCTTTATCTAAACAGCCCGGTGCATATTCAGCCGCCACATAAAGGGGCGATGTATATGAACTGTTATCAATGGTAACCGGCTGATTTGCAGGGCTGTTCCACCTGTCAACCGCCTTAAACTCAATGGCATATTGCCCGACCTCTATGCCGCCTTCAATTTGACCGCTGTGAAACCAGGCTTGCGTTCCGACTCGGCGCCACTGTGCCCCCGCATCAACAACCGCCTGCGGGGTGATCGCGACCTGCAGCGCTCCCTGGGCATATCCCTGAATCACGGTAAAGGTCTGCCCGGCAATGGTTAAAGTGCCTGTGCGGGCAGCCCCTGTATTGGCAGCCACTGAATAGGCCACCGCCGCGCTTCCTGAGCCTGTTGCCCCGGAGGTGATGGTAATCCAGCCTGCATTGCTGGAAGCAGCCCAGCTGCAGACGCTGTCTGCAATAACATTGACACTGCCGCTGCCCCCCTCTGCACCATATGAGGCTTCATTTGTCCCAATGGCATATGAGCACAGCTCGAATTCTGCTGTTACCGATTTGTGAGCATTCATGGTCACCGTGCAGGAACCCGTGCCCGAGCATCCACTGTGGCGCCAGCCCGCAAAGGTTGAACCTAAAGCAGCTGCTGCCGTAAGCGTCACCTCCGTGCAGCTTATATAGCTTGTATGTGTTTCACTGCAGTCGCTGCCGCAGTCCATCTTGCCGTCAGAGCTAGTCACACTGCCCGTGCCGGCGCCGGATTTAAAAAGAGTCAAATTATCAAATGCCGCAGACTGTCCGCCACGCACTGCGCGGACATAGCTGGAGCCCGTCTTATCGTAGTCGTTGACTTTGCCGTTGCCGAAATTCACGTACCACGCGTTGCCTGAGTCCACCTCATATTCAGTAAACGACCAGTAGCCGGACGCCACCGCCGTGTTAGGGAAATACTCGGGGTTGATGGACGGATCGAACCGACCATAATCAACAATTGATTGCAGCTCTTTAACAGTTGGCATGCGCCAGTCTGAGAAACCCCCGTAGTTAGCGGTGTTCAGGTTTGAGATAAAATTATGACCGCTGTAATCCCCAGACCAGCTGTAGGTATTGTCTGCATCATTGGGGTCTGTATAATTATCATCACTGTCCTTAGCATGCTTTTCTTCCCAGACAAGGCCGGTCACTGCGGCGCGCACCATGACCCAGGTGGTGGCATTGTCAGGCAGGGCAGTGCAGCCGGCAGCAAGCTTGGTATATGCCGGGCTGTTGATGCTGTAGTTTGCATCCTGCCCGTAAAACGGCTGACCTGGCGACGGACAGGAAATTGTGCCGCTAACATTGTAACACGTTGTCTGTCCAGTATCGGGCACGGGCCAAAGAGTCAAATCATCAAATGCTCCAGACTGTCCGCCACGCACAGCGCGAACATAGTTGTTGACCATCATATCGCCGTCGTAGACGCCGCCGTCATAGAAATTCACGCCTAACGCACGGCCCGAACCGGAGACGTACGTGGTAGACGACCAGTAATAGACTGCCCCCGTTCCGGAAAAATAGGTGGGGTTTATAGACGGGTTGTACCGGTTGGTGTCGACAAGCGATGCCAGTTCCTTTGCCGTGGGCAGACGCCAGTCCGTATAATCGCCAAGCGTGCTGTTATCGCAATAGGCAAGGGCATGCTCCCAGGTATAATTGTCAGGCGCTGTGGCCTGCTGCCACATGAGGCCCGTGCCATTATCGGTGACCGTGCCGTCGCCATTGTCAATATAGCCCGCCTGCGCAGCAGCGCCGCACACCAGCAGGGCACACACGGACAGCATGAATATCAATTTTCTAAACTGCATATATCCCTCCTTTTAAAATTATTAATTTTATTTAATAACAGCTATAACCCTTGAGCGTTTAAGTCAACAAGAAACTCTTTGCTCAAAGGGGGGCCCGAGGGGCGGACGAATAAAGCGGACAAGGCTATACGGAGCGGAGGGAAGCGAAAGTTTGCCCAGCATTAATTCGATTGCATCATAGAAGATTGTTGGGCACGTTTCACCCTTTGACTTCGCTCAGGGCATGCTTGGCTCAAGCTACCAGTTGAAAAAAAGGCCCGTGATCTTTTCAGATTACGGGCCTTTGTTAAAAATGGTGCCGAAGGGGGGACTCGAACCCCCACGTGTCTCCACGCCACCCCCTCAAGATGGTGTGTCTACCAATTCCACCACTTCGGCACTGGTAGTTGTTTTTCAAGTGCAGCAGTACCGTTACTCAGCAGCGGGCGCTTCCTGCGACTGTGCACTGCCGGGTGCCTGAGCAGGCGCGGGCGCTTCCTGAGGCTCTGCTCTGCCGGGAGCCTGAGCAGGCGCGCTTTGCACGGGCAGTTCAGAGGTTTTCACGCTCTTCACCATAGAGCCTGCCGAAGGGTTGGCCGATATATAGGCCAGCGAAAGCGATGTAACCATGAAGACGACGGCTGCAATCGTGGTAATCTTGCCCAAAAGAGGAGCCGGCCCTGCGCCGCCAAACAGCGTCTGTGATGCGCCGCCGAAAGCCGCGCCCATATCGGCGCCCTTGCCTGTCTGCAGCAGCACGATCATGACCAGCGCGACCGATGCAAAAACATGCACAATGATTATTAATGCATACATACAATGGTATCCTTAATATAAAAACCAACTATTAAAATGCAATAAGCTGTAAATAATATAGCAATTCCAAAAAAATGGCAATCCTTATTTTCTACAATCAGAGTGTCACGGGTGAAATTTGACAATCCGTGCAAACGAATCCGCCTTCAGGCTTGCCCCGCCCACAAGCGCGCCGTCGATATCCTCCTGGCCCATGAGCTCATCGACATTGTCCGGCTTGACGCTGCCGCCGTAGAGAATGCGCAGGCCCACTGCCACCTGCGTACCGGCAAGGGCTGCAATCAGAGCCCGTATAGCCTTGTGCACCTCCTGGGCCTGCGCCGGCGTTGCGGTCTTACCCGTACCGATTGCCCAGACAGGCTCATAGGCGATGATGATTTTAGCTATGTCATCTGAGCACAGGCCCGCAACGCCGCCCCTGATCTGTTTCTCAACGACCTTCATGGTTCTGCCTGCTTCGCGCTCTTGAAGAAGCTCGCCCACGCACATAATAGGGGTCAGCTCTGCCTTCAGCGCAGCCTTCACTTTTTTATTGACCATTTCATCGGTCTCGCCGAAGTACTGACGCCGCTCGGAGTGACCGATGATTGCATAGGCGCATCCCGCGTCTTTGAGCATCAACGGGCCAACCTCGCCGGTAAAAGCGCCCGTCTCTTCCCAGTACACATCCTGTGCTGCAACAGCAATACCCGAGCCTTTCAGCTTGCCCGCAACAGCATGAATGGCCGTAAAAACCGGCGCCACGATGATCTGGACGCCTTGCACATCAGCCACCTGCGCCTTCAGATCGCGCACCAGCCCGAGGGCTTCACCCACAGTATTAAACATCTTCCAGTTGCCGGCAATGACCGGTATTCTCATAGTTGACTCCTTTTCGTAAAAAATTGTCTTGGCCATACGTGACAAAGCCGGCAGCCGCTTGACAGGGCAGCCACGCTGCTCCCGCGGCACGCACACAAAAGCTAGGTGTCAAGCGCCTTGATGCCCGGAAGCACCTTGCCCTCCAGCAGTTCCATGAACGCCCCGCCGGCAGTGGAGACAAAGGTTACCTTGTCCTGGTTGCCGGACTTTTTCAGCGCCGACACCGTATCACCGCCGCCCACAATGCTCATAACCCCGGCATTGCCGATGCAATCGGCAATGGCAAACGTGCCGCTGCTGAACTCGGGGAGTTCAAACACGCCCATGGGGCCGTTCCAGACAACGGTTTTTGACCCTGCAATGGCATCGCTGAACGCCTTCACGGTTGCGGGCCCGATATCAAGCCCCTTCCAGCCCTTCGGGATGTCGCTTACCGAAACGGTTTTTGTGATAACCCCTGCCTTCAACTCCTCGGCGATGACGCAGTCGGTCGGGAGCAGCAGCGCCACATGCCTGGCCGCAGCTTTCTCCATGACCGTTTTGGCCGTCTCGATAAGATCGGCCTCCACGAGGGAGTCCCCGACTTCCTTACCCTGCGCCTGCAGGAAGGTGAAGGCCATGCCGCCGCCGATGAGCAGGCGGTCGACCCTGCTGATAATATTTTCCAGCATCTCCAGTTTGCCCGACACCTTTGCCCCGCCGATAACGGCAGCCAGGGGCCGCTCCGGGTTCAGCATTGCCTTCTCAAAGCTCGTGATCTCCTTCTTCATGAGAAAGCCGCCTGCAACCACGGGCACAAAATGCGTAATGGCCTCCACCGAGGCATGGGCGCGGTGAGACACGGCAAATGCATCGTTGACATATATCTCGGCCCCGGAGGCCAGCTTGCGTGCAAAATCCTGGTCGTTCTTCTCTTCCTGGGCGTAGAACCTCAGGTTCTCAAGCATCAGAATTTCACCCGGCTTGAGGGCTCGCGCCCGGGCCGCCG
>CAYNVA010000153.1:0-9418 GCA_964400575.1 uncultured Thermodesulfobacteriota bacterium
CCTTTGTTTCGTTTGCCCGTGCTCTATTCTCGCAAGAGAAACTGGCAATGATGTCATGCCAATCGCTCGAACCGCACGGGCTACTCTCACCAAAAGCTCACCTGTGCGCATATGGCTATACTATTTTGAAAAATGCTCTAATGGTTAATAAGTTTAGTATAGGGTATGCTGGCCTGCGGTGTCAAAGAAATTGCTCCTGAGCGCGCGGCGGTTGGAGATGAAACGGCAGCGGCTTGATTGAGAAGGCTTCATGAGCCGGGGCCATTCTTTTTTTTAAGAGGGACTTCTTTCAATCGCAGGGGCAGATTCCGCTTGAAAAGATTTAATACCGGGGTGGGTTGGGGTCTTGATTTATTTATTCATCGATGTCCAGCAAGCGCCCCTTTTGCCTGCCTATCGGGCAAAAAAAAGGTCATTGACCCGCTCAATCCCGCCGGTTTTGCCGAACAGCATAGAATACAGCCTCACCGCGGGATCATAGTTGATAATGGCCTGGTGATAGTTTTCAAAATCCGCTGCAGCCTGCTGCCGGTCCTCCGCCGCAGCAGGCGCGGCCCGGTCAACAAGCTCCAGAAACACGTCAAGATACTCATTAAAAAGGCTGAGCGCCTGGCTATCCAGCTCCGGCTGTACCTTTACATAACAATGCGCCGGTGACATGATAGCATTGATCTTCCCATGCATCGTCAGGGGCTCCCCGAGGAGGTCCTGATACCTGCTCCTGATGGCAAGAAGTTTCGGCTCGACAGCAAGACCGTTCCAGCGCTCTTTGCATACTGTCGTGTGGATATCGACAAGAAACGCTCTTTTCCCTCCCATGAGTATCGTCTCTGAGGAAAAGATTGGCAGATGCAGCCCTGGCCGGGGCCCGAGGAAAATCGAACGTGAACAGCGGGAAGAGGCCAGCAAACAAGTCGTCAGTACCATGACCCGCATGAAGCTGTCTGATTCATATACGGCCCCGTCTATTTTCAGCATGCCAAGGCTGCGCAGCGGCCTTTCAGGAAACGGGTGCTTTAATCTTACCGTGCTGAGCTTGCAGCGGGCGGTCATTTTTTCAAGAAACCGGTTGTGAATATCCTGCAGTTGCTCTGCCATATGCTGCGCCTTTCTATAAAGCTGCGGCTGCTGTTTTACTTTTATAGTTTCTTCGGCCGGGAGATTAAACGGGCGGACAATAGTCACCGATTTAAATTGTTGCTGCGCAGAGCACACCGACACACTTTATTGCAAATTTTAATAATGCTGTCGAGTGGTTTATGTTTACTCACGCACCCCTGCGTGCAAGGACCTTCCCTTCCACGCTGTTTGTCCGCGTAGAGTCTGGATAATGGAATTCATGGCAATGGTAAAGAGAAGTAACATAGTGACCGGATAGAAAAAGGCTATAAGCCGGGGATAGCGAAAATGGGTAGAGACTAGAAAGAATGAACTGAAAGCACACGCAATGGACATGCCTGCAACGAGAGCCGTAGCAGGAGAAATGAGGCTGCCCTGCAGCCGGAGAATACAATATAGGGCTGCTGCACAGACGGGCACGAGATAGACTGAACAGAAGAACAGCCAGCAGAGCGCACAAAGAGGAACAGCGATACCTGCTGGTAAAGAATTGGAAAAAAGCCTGTATAGATTTTTTGCAAAGCCGCTGTAGATTTCCTGCATGCTGGTATACATGCGGCATTGCAGGGCGGCAGAGCCATTGACAACGACACAGCGCTGACCTGCCTGCCTGATCCTGACGCCAAGGGTCAGGTCATCAATGACATTATCGCGGATCGCGGCATGGCCGCCGATTTTCCGGTAGGCATCCCGGCGGAACAGCATGAAAGCGCCATTTGAATATGACACTATTTTAAGGCGGTCCCGGTTCATGAGGGCAAAGGGAAACACGGAATATGCCAGCCATATCAAAACAGGCATAATGGCTTTTTCCGCCAGGGAAATTGTTGCAAAACGGGGTATGACCGTTAGAAGATCGGCCCGTTCATGCAGAAGGGCTGCAACGGCCTTGCGCAGAAATTGCGGGGCATGCTGCGTATCGGCATCAGTGAATACTAACAGCTCTCCCTTTGCCTGCCGATATCCTTCATCACAGGCCCAATTTTTACCTGTCCATCCAGCCGGCAGGGCTTCGCAATCCAGCACTCTCAAGTGCGGATATTCTTCCTGCAGTTCAGATAAAATTTTTGCTGTGCTGTCGTCTGAATGGTCATTGACAACGATTACCTCAAATGACGAATAATCCTGGCCAAGTAAAGAGCTGACACATGTCCTGATATTTTTTTCTTCATTGCGTGCCGGCACAATAACGGAAACCCGCGGGCATTCTTCGCTGTCAGGGTAGCGGTCTACTTTCTTTACATACAGGACATTCAGTATGCTCATGAGGAAAAGAAAGGCGGTAATGCATAAACAGACAACCGTACTGAGCAGTACTATATCCATGCAGTGTTTCTCCTTATTGTCGAGAGTGGCCTGCCAGCGCGCAGCAGACAACCCTCTGCACCACAAGCTGCGAAGGATCGGTGCGCACTCTACCGGCTGGGATAGGAGAAGACAGGTTTGAAACCTGTCTCTACAGCGGAAAGAATCTCCGTCGCGGCGGACTTTGCATGACACCACCCAAAAAGACCCCGCGGTTCTCTTGTGTGCGCTTGTTCTAGCCCGCCGTGCAGGCGGGCTAGAACAAGCGTGCCGGCAGCCTTACTTGGGCAGCTGCGCTCCTACATCAGCTTTCGCGCCGAACAGCTTCAGAGCATCTTCGCCGGGATAGCGGTTGGCATACATCGAAACCTGCGTTATCAGCTTGCCCTGCTTGTTCAGCCCGTGCACCTCGCGCAGAATATTGGCCGGCGAGTTGGGGTCGTAGTCTTCCACTTCGTTGTAGCGCGCGTTCAGGTAATTCTCGAAATAGATTTTGTTGAGCGGCAGCGCCGAGCCCAGCGTCTCGGTGTTGTTTTTGCAGCTGGCCAGGCCCAGGTCAGCGCCCACATCAGCTATTTTCACGCGCTCCATTTTGCCTGCGGCTGATTTGCCGGGCTCGACATACAGCAGCGGCGCCTGCTTGTTCATGAAAATGATATTGTTGTCGATTTTGACCCACTCGTTCAGGTTGCCGCGGGTGTGATCAATGCCGGTCAGGATATTGCAGCCAATCAGGTTATGGTGAATGTCATAGGACAGCATGGTCATGATGCGGATGCCATAGCCCATATCGGCAAAATCCTTCAGGCGGCTCCAGGTGAACAGTATCGTGTTGCCTGCGATCTCGACATTTCCGTCTTTTTCAGTGGGCCCCTTCGGGCCTTTCTTGCCGCCCGTGCCGAAAATTTCTATCGCGGCCATTGTATTGGCGGCGAAAACATTGTTGAGTATTCGTACATTCCCCTTTTTGAAGCCGCCCTGAATGCCGAAGTGGCCGTTGAGAAAAACGCAGTTGCGGATGGTGATGTCGCCTTCGATCTTTGCATTGACCTTGTTGGTGAAGCATACCAGCGGCTCATGCACCGTGCTGTTGCCGGCGGCGGGCTTTTCGGTTTCAGACAGGATGCGGCCGCCCAGGCCTTCGATAATGCCCTCTTTCGGCGAATAGGCATTCTGGCCGCCGCGGTCAAAGATGAAGCCGTCAAGAATGAAATTGCTGCCCGCGGGCACATTGAGAATGCTCAGCAGGGGCTTTCTGCCGCTTGCCGCAGATTCATTATTCGGCGCCACCATGGTCGGGTATTTTGTAATATCGCGAGCGGAAAAATCAGGCGCATAGCCGCCCAGCAATTCAACAGGCTGGGGCGCTTCCAGGTACCCCTTGTCCCGCAGGCCGAAGTAGTTGCCCTGTGCCACAAGAATTTTATCGCCCGGCTTTGCCGCCTTGAGCGCTGCTTCAAGATTTTTAAAAGGAGCCTCCCTGGTGCCGGCATTCTGATTGTCGCCTCTGTCTTTGGCAACATACAACTCGGCTGCATGTATCGCAGTGGCGCCGACAAAAAGAGCACACAGTGCAAGCAAAGCAATTTTTACTGAGTGAAGCATAAACCGTTCTCCTTTCGTATGGGGTTTTAGTTCCTTTTTTTGGTGATTATTGTTTGTAAAAAGCGTTTTTGCAGTTGGGATGACTATAAAATGCAGGCCGGGGTGTGTCAAGGCCAATATTTGCGGTCGGCAGAGAGACTGCAAGCGGCGATATGCTGAAGCCTGTCTGGAATGTTTGCCCAAAGCCCGCGCGGCTCACGAGATTGTAGAGCACTGCCGTCGGCTCGCATGGGCGGCTTGCCGATTGCAGCCCCTGCACTTGCAACTTGAATTCACCGGAAGGCAACAGGGCATACCGGCCACTGTTGCCCCGGTATGCCCTGTTGTATATTAATTAAGTATTTAACTAGTCAGCCGTCGGCGGCGGCTCAGGTTTCGGCAGTTCAACGGATTTTACAAGCGTCATATCCGCTACTGTGTACTGCTGAATGCTATGGCCTCTGAGCATAAACAGATACTCGCCGTCAGTGCAAAGTCCCGCGCCTGCAGGCGGAGGTGGGGGCTGAGTTTGGTTGTCACTGCTGACATCACCGCTGACCTTTTCCCTTTTGTTTTTAACCTTTTCTCCCCAGCGTGCCATAAATTTGGAAGGCTGAGTCTGGTTGTCGCTGTCGGGCGGCGGGGCAAGCTTGGGAAGTGCAACCGTGGCTACAAGCGACAGATCCGCTGCGGCATACTGATACAGGGTATCGCCTGCCATAACAAACAGGTATTGCCCGTCGGTGCATAATCCTGCACCTGGAGGCGGAGGAGGTGGCCCATTGCCCTGCTGGGCAAAAGCCCCTGCTGCGCTGATGAGAAGCATGAAAAGCATAAGAGCTATGTTTGAAACACGAAATAACTTCATTGTCTGTCTCCTTTTTTAATGAATGTTTTTTGCTGCTGCGCCGGTTCCGGCCTTTGAAGCAGGAGAGTCAAAGTTTTTTAATCGTCGTACTGCTCACCTCCTTTCTGTTCACCGTGCTCAATGTTTGCTTTGACCTGCGCTCTGCATACAAAAATAGCATTCGACTATGGAGAAAATGTGGAGGCATTGTGTGAAGGCTGTGGATTTTACGGGATGACAGGTTGGGGCTGGTTTTTAAAAGCCCGGGATGCCTTATAGTATCTGGCAGTGTGGTTGCGGGCATTTCAGGACAGCAGACATCACATCCCACTCTACAAACAGAGGCGGCCACGGCATGTTCACCTGCCATGGCCGCCTCTTATCAATGTGTCCTGAAAACCGGGGAGGGAAGGTCGATCTGACGCCCCTGGCCGTACTCTGTTTTCAGATCAGTATCGAGCCTATGGTGCGGTAAAAATACAGTTGCAAATCGGCTGAAGAATATCGGCCAGCACGTACAGGTGATATTTCTTCCCGCTTGCAAGGGCAGGCGCCACAGCATTGTCGGCAGGCGTAACCTGATAGGTTCCCTCGGGCGACTGCCCATAGACTATACCGGGAGACAGCGCCGGGTAGTTGGCCATTACATCAAGCCGCCAGAACACACCCGCGGGATTGTCATTGCTTGGCGGCACTCCCGGGTTGTTGGAGCCCACCTCTTTTACATACACATATCTGGCCTTACCGGTTTTCCAGTAGATTTTGCCATCGGCCTTGAAGGCTTCTTCTCCAGCGGTGCAGTTATCAGGCGGCTGGTCGATAATATCAATCAGGAAATAACCGAATTCATCATAGGACGCAATGTCGGCATCGGTGACCCCGCGCCGGTCAAGTTCGTTATTGAAGAACTGCTGCACCCGCGCCACATCCGTTGTGGGAAAGCCGGTGCTGTCGCGGCTGAACCCGTTGTTGTTTTCGGCGGTAAATTTCCCCAGAATATCAGAGGATACTTTGCCGGAGAGAATCGCCACACCCTGATCGCTTAACTGGTCGGTCCAAATACCCGGCGCGCTGATGTCCCACACCGCAGCCTGCTTGTCCATGACGGATGCATCGTGACAGCAGACGCAGGCCGACGACCTGACCTGGCTGTTGATCCACCGCAGTTCCTTCATGAATTTTGGATTGAGCTGCCGCGGGTCAAGAGGATTGACTTCACGGAAGGGATCTCTTTTAAAGTAGGGCCTCTGGGTATAAACGACATCGCATGAACCGTAATCTATAAACTTCCTTCCCTCTTCCGTGCTTCCGGAAATGGCAACATTGGTGCAGACCAGATTATCATCGGAAGGGACACGGTCACCGGATACCGGAGCCTGGCATGATTCAAACGGCTGAATAAATACATCATCCAGTGGCTCGGTTTCATATGAACCGCTTCGTATCCATGCCTGTATCTTTTCAATGTCGCACTGGGCGAGCTTATCGGTATCCAGGGGCATGGGTACATATCCTTCATTGTGATTTATGGCATTGACCAGCTTCGTGTTTTTGACAATCGCTTTAACCCCGTCGTAATCTTCCAGGATTAAACCACCCGAGGCGCTTGCTGCCTGATGGCACGGGTAACAGTTGGCGCTTATTATTGGCTTGACGGTCTCATTATAGGTTACACTGGACGTGTCACAGTCCTCACTGGTCTTACAGCCTGCTGCCGCTATGAGCACCGTGAAACACAAAGCCGTTAATTTTAAGATGCTTTCTTTGCCTTTAATAATATCCATGTTTATTCTCCTATCGGGTTGTTTTTAATAATTATTGATACAAGGGTTGCTGCATACTAGTATATATAATTAATAGATTCAGGTCTGTCAAATGTATCTCAGATAAGCCTGAAACACTGAACCCGTTTTGAGGTTGTGCATGCAGAAAAAGAAAAGCTTTGTTCAGCATAAGCCCTCAATTAAAAAATGCAAGGCTCGCGTTTCTGAAAAGTATAAACTGCCATTTGAACGGTTGGCGAAAATAAACTATAGATAGTGTATGCATATTCTTCAGGAGGATAGAGCCATGAAAAAAAGAAGACCCCTGTTTGTGTCGGCAGTAGCAACTGTACTTTTTTTCTGGGCGGCAGCCGGCTGCATGCTGCTTGTTGCGGGGTGCAAAGAAATCCCCACCGGGTCTCCATCACTTCAGATACAGCTGGTAGCATCGGGGTTCACACACCCGACTGCCCTGGCTGCACCAGGGGACGGGTCGGGCAGACTTTTCATAACCGACCAGACAGGCGCTGTCAGAATACTGGACAGCAGCGGCAAGCTGCTTTCCGAGCCGTTTCTTGATGTCAGCGACCGCATGGTAGTGCCCCTTTCGGCCTATGATGAAAGCGGGCTGCTCGGCATCGCCTTCCATCCCGATTATGCCGCAAACGGCCGCCTGTTCATCTTTTACAATGCGCCGCCTACAGCCCAGACGCCTGCCGGATACAGCTCAAATGTCCGTGTTTCGGAATTCCTGGTTTCGCCTGATAACCCTGACCGCGCAGATCCCGCCAGCGAAAAGGTGCTGCTTGAGGTTCCCCATCCCCAGACAAATCATAACGGAGGGCAACTGGCATTCGGCCCCGATGGTTATCTGTATATCGGTATCGGCGATGGAGGCGGGGCAAATGATGTGAACGAAGGCCATACCCCTGATATCGGCAACGGGCAGGATACAACAAAACTGCTTGGTAAAATACTCCGGATCGATGTTTCTGCAAGCGGCACGGCCGCAATTCCGCCCGACAACCCTTTTGCCGGCGACACTCAGAAAAAAAAGGAAATCTACGCCTACGGCCTCAGAAACCCCTGGCGCTTTTCATTCGATGCCGGTTCGGGGCGGCTTTTTTGCGGCGACGTCGGGCAGAACCTCTATGAAGAGGTTAATATTATTGTGTCCGGCGGCAACTACGGCTGGCATATCAAGGAAGGACTGAGCTGCTTCAACAAAGACAGCGCAGGTTCTCCGCTGGACACATGTCCCGACACCGGCGCCGGCGGCGAGCCGCTGATAGATCCGGTGATCAGCTACGGCAGGCCCGGCAGCGGCGACACGATTGGGGGAAGATCCGTGGCGGGGGGATATGTGTATCGGGGGGAAGCCATTCCGCAGCTGCAGGGATATTATGTTTTCGGCGACTGGTCGACCAGTTTTACCAAAGCAGACGGGTCGCTCTTTATAGCCATTGAAGATGGCACGGGCTCGTGGCAGGTTGCGGAAACCGCTGTGAAGGGAAGCCCCGGGCTTGGCCGCAGGCTCAACCGCTTTCTGCTCAGCTTCGGGCAGGATGCAAGCGGTGAGCTCTACCTGCTCACCAGCAGGTCCCTTGGTCCATCAGGCTCCACAGGGGAGGTCTATAAAATTATCGGGGCTGATGTAGAACAGAAGTGATGCTCCCGCCTGCAAAGCGGGGCTTGCGCCTGGCCCAACTTGCTCTTTTATCTGTCGTGCTTTTCGCCTTGACCGGGACCTTTCCGGCCATGTTCGCTGCCGTCAGGGCCCACCTCTCCTCCGCCTTTCCTGTCGGGCGGTGGATCAAGCTCTCGCAGTTTTTCAGGATCAAAACCTGCAGATGTTACTGCTTCACGTAAGCCGGGGCCCGGCCGCACACCCGCATCCCTGAAGGCCCGGTGTATGGTTTTCGCATCATCAGCCGTAAGTGACGAAGCAGTGTATTTTGAGAGAATTGAAGTAACCGCTGCTTTCTGCTCATCTGTGAGCGATTTTGCCTCATCCGGCCGTTCACGGGCTTCCCTCATCTTTGGACCTCCGCTGGTATCATCCCTGCCTTGAGCAGATACGGCACCGGAAAAAAGAAGACACATGCCCGCTGCCATCACTGCTGCCAGAATTGCTTTTTTCATGGTTTCTTCTTTCATTGTTTTATCTGTAAATATTTTTTTGCCGTTCCTATAACTGAGCATCCCGCACCAGGCGGACATAATTGTAAATGCGGATGGCGTCACCCTGGGGCCCGCGGCCCTCAGGGAAGTCAGCCGGATTGCCTGCCTTTGGATCGCTGCGCTGAGCGCCTGCTCCGTGTACGTCCAGCCAGGCTCCGACGGTCCCCGATGGGCCTGTCATGTAACCCATGGCCCGACCGAAGGCGATATAAATGGCATTGGCGTGAATACCGGTAGAGGACATGTGTGTGGTCCCTGTCCAGTAGAACGGATAGTCCGCTTTCCCCGCTTCATTGGTGATGCCGGTGCAGGTGAAGAGCGGATCGATGGCTGCGGAGAAGGTAGTGTCCGGCGAGCGCGTGTAGTCCACAATGCTTTGCAGCTCCTTGGCGCTCGGCAGGCGCCAGTCGTTGTGCCCCAGGTAATTCTTCTCGGCGTTCTTTGTTTGTGCCCAGGCCAAGGCCTCCTGCCAGTTCATCCCCTCGCCGCTGTCGCCCTTGCTCCACATGAGCCCACTAGCCCGGTCGGTGATGGTGCCGTCGCCATTATCGGCGAAGCTGTTGATTCCGTAGCCCGTGTTGCCCCGCACGCATTGCACGAAAAACTTCTTAAAGCCCCA
>CAYNVA010000154.1:0-4751 GCA_964400575.1 uncultured Thermodesulfobacteriota bacterium
TAGCGGCATAGCTCTTTCTTGGAAATGTGATGGGCTTCGCAGAGATTCTTTACAAACTTAAAAGGCCGTGGAGTGACTTTTGCTTTGGTGCGTTCATATTCCTTCAGAATGGGTATCCATCGTTTTACAATGACGATGTCGGCATATTTCATAAGGCTTCTCCTTTGGCTTATTGATACGATTATTATCGACCAAAAGAGTTACCTAATTAATGAGCATTAACAACAGCGCCCATTACTGAATCCCCTTCACCGAATACCCTGCACGTTTTTCTTTTGCCGTAAATCCTGTTGTGCGCATTGGCTGCTCTTCAATTGCCGGCATACAACTACGGACGGCAGTTGATCTCGTCAATCTGGTCGTTCAGTGTCCAGTAATCATACAAATACCCCACCAGAAACAGGCCGCCGGTGAGAAGATAGATCAGCCCCGTGACCCATTTGCCCATGTAAAAGCGGTGAATGCCGAAAACTCCCAGGAAGGTTAGCAGAATCCAGCTCACGGTATAATCAATTTGCCCTGCCCGGTATCTTCTGTCGGCATCCCGGGCCATGCCCGGAATCAGAAACAGGTCGATGATCCAGCCGATAAAGAGCAGGCCCAGGGTAAAGAACCAGATGGTGCCGGTGACCGGCCTGCCGTAATAAAAACGATGGGAGCCGAGAAAGCCGAAAATCCAGAGCAGATACCCTATGGTTTTGGAATGGGTGTCTTGTATTGTCATACATGGCCTTTTAGTTCGTAGGGTGCGCATCGCGCACCATTTCAATGCACCTATCTACATCGGTGCGCAGTGCGCACCCTACACGCTAAGTAACAGAAGCCAGTAGCCATCAGGGCTAAGGCTTCTTTGCCAATTGTTTTTTTAAAGAAGGAGGGAGAAAACTCTCCCCGGTAACAACTTTTTTGCCTGTTTTAGATTCCAGTTCCAGCCGTGCTTTTTTAGCAATCCTGCCGCCTGTTCGACCGGCAACTTTGTTTTCATCCATGCCGGTAGCATTCACGGTTTCGGCAATCTGCCTTGTGGAAAGCTCAGCAAGAGCCGTAAAAATAAGCTCCGCCTCGCTCATGTGATCGCGCAGGTTTTGCGTCTTTACCCCCTTTATCTTTTTATGCTCCTGTACCGTTACCTCGGACCATTCCTGATGAATAATATTGGTTAAAATTGCGTATTCCTCTTCTTTGTTTATTTTATGATCTTTCCAGTAATCGGTAAGCTTATTGCGGGTTTCCTGCCCCATCATCCGCTGCTGAATCCATTTTTCGCTTCTGCCATGCTGCTGCCAGAGCTCCCGCGCTCTATCCACGGAACGTGCAGGATCGGCCATATCCTGCATGCGTTCATAGCCGACTTTGGCAAGCCATAATTTTATGGGTTCAGCCTTGGGGCTGGGAACGGACTGAACAAGGCGCAGAATCGTTTCAGGATCGGCCACATCGGTAAGGTATTTTTTACCATCCGCCGCCTCTAACTTCAGTCGGTTACATTTTGTAACCGACTCACTTCCTTCTTTGTTCAACCGGTTTTTCAGCACCTTCCAGTAGTTTCGCGCCGCCTGAAAGTCAGGCTGCTGAATCAATACCTGTATAATATCAATTACGGAGAAATACCAGATTTCTGAATTCTCATCATAATGGCGTCGTATTTTGTGGCCTTCAAAAATCGCTTGAGAATTTGTCATACGCTTGCCTTCTATGATTCCTGTTTTTTTAACTAAAAGAGCATGGGGATTTATCCGGGACACGCATTATTTTTCTCACCCGGTCAATGTCTGTTTTTCTGTTTTAACAAAAAGGGGACGGATTTATTTATCTCCCCTACCCCCAGGCTTTTCTTTCTCTTTGCAGCATACCCCGCAGCCCTCCCGGCATGCAAGCCGGCTAAAAAGCCTGAAAGGCCTATATGCTGAATAAAAAGAATTCTATTCTATTCAAAAAAAACAGCAAGGATAATTATTGGCATACTTTTATTTGATTTTTATAATTCAATCACTTTAGCTGGCAGGCTTGCATGCGTGCAGGCAGGGGAAGTTTAGGATCAGGCTGGAAGGTAATAAGTTCGGAGCTGTGAGTTGGGTGTTTGGAGTTGAAGATTAAAGATTCAATAAATGAACCCTGCCAGGAGCTCGGAGCAGGAAATTCAAAAATTTCTAGAGCCGAGCGATGAGCTCATGCTGCAATAGAACGAAAGCTGCCTGTGCATCATATTTCATTTTTGCCGGCAGCAGCGGTTTCAGATCGCTCAGGAAACCTGCATGCTTCATCTTGTCCTGCAAGTTCTTTTCGTAGCTTCGTGAATCAATGCTTTGGCCTTCAGAAGCCATGTACTGTTTAAACAGTGTGACAATCTGAACAGCATCCGCACCACCTTCGGTAAGCCCCAGCCAAAGATCAAACAGATCGCGGCCTTTGCGCCGCTGATAGAGCGCTCTCATTTTTGTTGCAAGCAGTTCCTCAAGGGTAAAGGTCACAATGTCAGCCTTCCCGCTGAACCAGCGCGAGTCAACGGCAAAAGGGTGTTTCTGAAAACCTTTCATAGAAAAATGTTCTCGAGTATTTATTTCAACTTTCAAGCGCATCGGCACCACCGGCGGCCCTTCTGATTCTATCCGGTATGAAAGTGTGGCCCCTTCCTCTGTCTGTTTGCGCTTTGGCGCGCCCAAAAATCCGTTGAGCACGGCCTGCAGCCCATCGAGCACAGCGCCTATGGGGCCAGCCTCGATCTGCACAAAGTCAATATCTTCCGAGTACCGCCGTGCCTGTTTGAAATAGAGCTTATGCAAAGCAGTACCGCCGCGAAAAGCAAGCTTCGCGGCAAGTGTGTCATCGGCAAAAATTGCAACCAACGCCCTGCTCAGGGCAAGGTCCTGCTCGATCTGCGCATCGGAAACCCACGGCGCATGCTGCCGCCATGCAACAATATCGGCCTTCGGGATCACAGGTCGCCCTCAACCGTGGTATTAATGAGCAGTGACCAGCGTTCATTTTTTTCGCACCCTTTCGTGGGCAGCGCCGGATCAAGCCGTGCCGGAAGCGGATTTTTTTTTGATACCCACGCTGCAAGCTTTTGCGTCTTGTTTTCAAAGCCTGCCTTTTCAAGCAGCCACCCCAACCGCTGAGCAAGCGCAAGATTGCCTTCGGCCTTGGCTGCGGCAGCAAGCTTTCCAGCATCCACTTTTTCGCCAAGTTCCTGAATAATGGTCAGTACCCGGTCAAGACCGCCAATCTGCCGGGCATAACAGACAAGATCAAAAGCTGTAGACTCAGGCGACGATACGGCCAAAAAACCTGTTTGGACCTTAATCCGGTCAATGCCGGCAGCGGAAAAATTCTTTTTAGTAAAAAAACGAACCGACAGATTTCCCTTCTCCAGTGTTCTTAGAGGGGCGGTAGTTATTACCTGAAATTCCTGGGGCTGCTGATGTGCCGCCCCCAGCAGGGTGGCCGCGCTGAGCAGGCCGACATAGCAGGGCCTCTTCAGATAATGCATCAGGTCGGCGATAAACCACTCAGGGGGCAGGATGCCGGTTGCGGCATATTCAAGAGGAATAATAATATAGAAACCGCGGGTTATCCGGACTATTCTTTTTTTGCGGGCAAGCCGCAGTGCGGCATTTAAAAAAGACGCTTTGCTTGCCTTCAATTCAATGAATGCCTGCTCACGGGTAAAAAAATACCGGCCCTGTGATTGCAGGGAATCAACCCAGGAAGATAAATTCAAAAGTGATGCTAAGGAGTGATCAGTTGCCATGGCGCTATAAAGCTAATTTTTGCAAATATAATCACGAAAAGCTAATTTTTGCAAACAATAGATTTTTGAGCCTGGGGCAACAGCCTCCATTACTGTCTTTCTGATTTGCACCATACCCCGAGATTGCTTCCTGAATATTCAGTATTTTGCCTTCCGGTATAGCCTTATCCAGCTTATGCCAGGGTTCTTCGCCTACATACATCATGGTTTCTACTTCGTGTGCCATATCATATCCCCTTTCTCTTTATGTTTTTTCATCTCTTCATATAACCGGACAGCAATTCCATAGACATGATCTTTAAGATAAGCCTGATCAGCCCAATTTTTGGCTTCCAGATATTCACGGGCAAACACATTGAAGTCTGTAGCCGATGAGTGCTCATACCCGTGGAACAGGCCAAACAGAAGAAAAAGGATATGGTCGCCGAGCGAACCGACATACCATCCCCCAGGCAGATATGAGCCGGTGCTTGCCTTATTGAAGTGCAGCGATCCCAGCGCCTGGGGAATAAAATCAAACCTTTCCGGTTCAAACAGATCACATTTCGGGCAAGTTATGGCAGTATCATACGGAATATACAAACCATTACATCTCGCGCACTGATGATCATAATCTACATGGAGAGTCATCTTTCTATCCCTTTCAGTATCTGTTAATAATTCCCCTTGCGCTCACAACAATGCTGCTGTGCATTATTCCCCAGCCATGCCGTCGAATATGACTTCACCGGTTTCTTTTGAGATGCAGATATAGCGGCCCCTGCCGATTATTGAAGTATCTTCAATTCGCGGCACAAATATGCACCAGCAGTGTTCGCGCTTGGTTCCGCTACGCATATACAGCGGCAGGCCATCGGGAACGCGATCAAATATTTCAAGCCCGCCTTCATATCTTTTTTGCGCCTCCGTCACCAGATGCCGCAGGGCTATTTTCAGCGCTTCTTCTTTTGAAGTGGCAGCAGGCATAGCGTTTCACCCTGTATCAACGATCCCGTACTTT
>CAYNVA010000155.1:0-6011 GCA_964400575.1 uncultured Thermodesulfobacteriota bacterium
CCACTTCATCCAGCAGCAAGGAGGCGAGCTGCACGCTGGAGTTGATGGTATGGGTCTGCACAAGATCGCAGAGAATCACGTTCACATTGGAGTTCTGCTGATCAAGAGGCACGCCGCCGATGCTGTCGGAGGCGTTTTCACGTTTTTCGGCAAGGCGGCCGACATTGCTGGAGGCGCCCTTGAATGAAAGGCAGTAGACCGAGCTGCCGACGGCCTTTGTGCTGAAGCCGGCATTCACATGCACGCTCAGAAACAAATCAGCGCCGTATTCCCTGGCAATCTCGATGCGCTTGCCAAGGGGTATGAAATAATCTCCCTTGCGGGTAAGATAGGCTTTGATGCCGGGCATTGCCCCAAGCTTTGCCGCGAGCTGTTTGCCGATGGACAGCACCAGGTCCTTTTCATAGGTGCCTTTCGGGCTGACCGCGCCGGGATCTTCGCCGCCATGCCCCGGATCGACCACAACGATATAATCGCCCTTCTTTTTCTGCTTGCGCGTTTCCTCGCGCTGCACGCGGTCTGCCTGCTCAAGGTCGGAGCGCGTCACATCGATGACCAGGCGCGGTGGCTTTTCATCAACCTGCTTCAGGGCAAAAATCTTATGCTCGGCAGGCTTTTCAAGCTCGATCAAAATCCGCACTTTGCCGCCGCTCTGCAGGAGGCGAACCTTCTTTATAATGCCGTCGTTTATTTCCAGCAGCTCCCTGGGCATGAAGCCGTCAAAACCGTCCAGCTCAACAACCAGGCGGTTGGAATCCTTCAGCTCCTGGGTTTCCCACGTAGTTTCGGTTTTAAGATCAAAAACCAGGCGGGTGAATGTCGGCGAGGTCCAGTGGCGAATGTCTGAGAGCCTGTTTTGCCCGGCGGCGGCAAAAGCAGCCGAGGCGCACAAAAGGCAGAGCGCCGCGGCACAAGCTGCGCGTAACAGTTTATAGAACATGGTGAAACGGCTGTCAAGCAAGTGACGGTTTCCTGCGGTGCCACTGCGTGCTCTGTTCATAGCAGGAGGCGCAGCGGAGCACCTGTTCTTCGGCAAACAGGTTGCCGATAATCTGCAGGCCGATGGGCAGCCCGCCGTCTGAAAAACCGCAGGGCAGGGATATGCCCGGCAGGCCCGCAAGGTTTGTGGGTATGGTAAAAATATCGGATAAATACATGCTTAAAGGGTCGCTCAGCTTCTCCCCGAGCTTGAACGCAGGGGCTGGGGCCGTGGGGGTCACGATCAGGTCGCAGGCCTTGAAGGCTTCCATGAAATCCTGCCTGATGAGCGTGCGCACCTGGGAGGCTTTCTTGTAGTAGGCGTCATAATAGCCTGCCGAAAGGGCGTAGGTGCCCAGCATGATGCGCCGCTTCACCTCGGGCCCGAAACCCTCGGAGCGGCTCTGCTCATACATTTCCCGAAGGTTGCCGGGCTGAGAGCTGCGGTAGCCGTATTTCACGCCGTCGTAGCGGGCAAGGTTGGAGCATGCCTCGGCAGGGGCTATCAGGTAATAAACAGCCACGGCATATTCCGTGTGCGGCAGGCTCACCTCAACAATCTCGGCGCCCTGGGCTTTCAGAAGGACAATGGCGTCGCGCACGGCTTTTTCGACCTGCGGATCAAGCCCTTCAATGAAATATTCTTTGGGGATGCCCAGGCGCAGGCCCTTCACCTCTTTTTTGAGGGCCCTTGCATAGTCGGGCACATCGCGCTTGATCGATGTGGAGTCCTTGGGATCATGGCCGCTGATGCAGGAAAGCAGAATGGCGGCATCCTCAACATCCTTGGTTATGGGGCCGACCTGGTCAAGGGATGATGCAAAAGCGATAAGCCCGAAGCGTGAAACCCTGCCATAGGTGGGCTTCAGCCCTACGACGCCGCACAGGGACGCCGGCTGCCTGATGGAGCCGCCCGTGTCGGTGCCAAGGGCTGCGATGCATTCGTCTGCTGCAACTGCTGCGGCCGACCCGCCGCTTGAGCCGCCGGGCACCCGGTCAAGGTCCCAGGGATTATGCACGGCGCCGAAGTATGCCGTCTCGTTTGATGAGCCCATGGCAAACTCGTCCATGCTGGTCTTGCCGGTGAATACCGCGCCGCAGGCTTTCAGCTTGCCGACGACCGTAGCATCATAGGGCGGCACGAAATTCTCTAAAATCCGCGAGCCGCAGGTTGTGCGAATGCCCTCAGTACAGAGTATGTCTTTTATGGCAAGAGGCACCCCGGTCAAAGGGCCTGCATCACCCCGGGCAATGCGCTGGTCGGCAGCTTGCGCCTGCTGCCGGGCAAGGTCGAAGGTCTGGCTGATATAGGCATGCACGCTGCCGTCAACTGCCTCAATGCGGGAGATGACCGATTCAAGTGCTTCGACGGCGCTCACCGTGCGCGCCTGCAGCAGAGCGCTTAATTCATGTATGGTAAGATTGTAGAGTTGACGAGCCATGGCGCTTACACCTCGATAATCCGGGGCACTTTAAAGCAGCCCTCCTGGGCCTCGGGTGCATTGGCAAGGGCTGTCGCGGGTGCAAGAGAGGGCCGAACCGTGTCATCGCGAAAGGCATTGCTCACGTCAACAGCGTGCGTCGAAGGCGCTACGCCCGTTGTGTCGACGGTCTGCAGCTTATCAAAAGAGTCCAGTATGCCGTTAAGCTGGGCAGTCATAGCCTCAAGCTCATCATCTTTGAACCGAAGGCGGGCAAGACCTGCCACATGGGCCACATCCTTTATTGTAATCTTCATAAACAACCTCGCAAACTGCGCCCTGTGCGCCTCGAGCGAAGCGCGCGGTTATCCCATTATTAAAAAAATGGCTCGGGGAGAAGGATTCGAACCTTCGTAGCGGGATCCAAATTCCCGAGTCCTGCCGTTGGACGATCCCCGAGCAAAACTGCAATAACCTATATTACCGAAGCGGTCAAAATCTTCAATACTTTTTTTCCCCCTCGCGTTGTGCGCGGCGCTGCAAAATGCTGCGGGCTATCCACACCGCCGCGCCGACCGCAAGCACCACAGCCATGACGGCATTATACTTTTTCAGCATACCGATAATCATACCCCAGTTTTCACCCACCTTGCTGCCGGCCCAAATGAGCAGCCCGTTCCAGATAAGGCATGACACCAGGCAGCACACGGCCACAAGCCACGGGCTCAGCCGCGCAATGCCCGCGCAGATGGAAATAACCGAGCGGGCTCCCGAGAGAAACCGGTTGGCAAGCACCACCCCGACGCCGTAGCGCTCAAACCAGCCATGCACCCTGTCGATGGTCTCACGGGCAAAAACCCTGCTGCCATGCTTTAAAAGCTCATGGCCCAAAAACCGGCCCGCAGCATACATGGTCATAAAACCGGCAAAGCTGCCCATGGTTGTTGCAAGCACTGTGCCGGCAAGGCTCAGTCGCCCGACACCCACAAGATAGCCGCCAAAAACCGTCACCGTGTCGCCCGGTATGGGCGGCACTATGTTTTCAAAAAACGCGCTCACCCCGAGCAGCCAGTAGCCATACGGCCCGCTGATTGATTTGATGATATCAAGAAAAAATTCTTCCATACGAGTACTGAAATATTTGGTTCTACAGTAATATCTGGGGGTATTAAGGAGCCAGAAGCCAGAATTCAGTTTTTATTGGGCGTATGCCATACGCCCCTACGATACATTTTGAACCTTGAACTTTTTACTCTGAACTTCTTCCCCCACCTGCTGGCTATGCCGATTTTGCAACATAGTGCCCGGCTCGATAGGGATGAACCGTACGATTGATCTTTTCTTCAAGTTCATCCTGAACCACATCAAGATCATAGTCAGCCTGCAGCCCCAGCCAGTACTGAGGAGTCATGTTGAAAAAACGGGCAAGTCGCATAGCCGTATCAGCGGTAATGCGTCTTTTGCCATGCACGATCTCATTGATGCGACGCGCCGCTACGCCGATTTGTGTTGCAAGTCTATTCTGGCTCATTTCAAGGGGATCCAGAAACTGCTTCTGCAGTATTTCACCGGGATGAACCGGCGCCATTTTTTTCTCTTTCATAACTTGCACCTTTTATGCTCAATGATAATTGACAATTTCAACATCGTGGGCATTATCTTCACGCCATAAAAAACATATTCGCCATGCGTCATTAATCCTGATGCTGTACTGGCCCCTGCGCTCACCACTCAACTTTTCAAGATGGTTCGACGGCGGGCTGCGCAGGTCGTTGATGGAGCAGGATCTATGCAGAGACCTCAGCTGCAGAAGGGCCGTGCGCTGGATGCTTTGAGGAAGCTTTCGTGAAAAACATCTGTTAAATATTTTTTCTGCTTCCTTATCCTTAAACGACTTGATCATAGTAGCAGTGTATATCCTTTAACGTTAAACGTCAACCCTCTCACTCAACACCCTTTCCACAAAAATAATATTCTCCGAACTCCGGTCAGGTTTAAAACCTGCCCCTGCATGAATTTTTGCATGAATTTTTTCAATCTTGTCCGCCACGGCGGATTGAATCCTTGCTCTTGGATTCTATCAGCGACGGCGGACGGCCTGTTATATATATAGCCCCTACATAACATCTTAATATCCATAAAAATCAGCTGAACAATTATTTACTTTGACAGTATCCTTGAATTTTGAAATAAGCGTTTCAGGCTTGATGTCGTCGTAAAAAGTCCGAACCCGTCACCTTGAACGAAGTGAAGGGTCTCGTAAACTGCTGAAAAACGAGATTTTTCGCTTCGCCGAATGACAAAATCGTGCTTTTTTGACTTTTTACGAGCGCATCAAAAATAGTGCCCCTTTTCTGTTCGCTGCTGTATGTTATACTGTAAATTATAAAAACAGAAGCCCACTTGATTCGCACCATTTGAGGTAGCATATGAAAAAATCAACCGTTGGATTTCTTTTTACCGTCATCGCTGTTATTTTTATTTCCTCCTCGTACGCATGGCCTGAGCAGCCCGCAGCCGGTGCGCCGGCACTCAGTGCATTCCCTGCGCCGGGGAAATGGGAATTTACATTCAAGCCTGAAACGACCTTTATTTCCTATTTCTTAAAAGGCAATGTGCATGACACGCTGGGGTATGTAAAAAAAATGCAGGGCAAAGCCTCGGCTGCCATAACCCCGGATGGCCGCCTGACAGCCACCGCCGTGCAGTTCTCCTTTGCCGCAGATACCATGGACAGCAATGACAAGGCGCGGGATGAGCGCATGAAGAAAAAATTCATGGACATAAGCATCTATCCCGATGTCACGTATCGCTCAACCTCCGCAGGCGCGGGCCTTGAGAATGCCGCGCCGGTAGCAAAGGCCACAAAGGAACATCCCCTTGCCTTTGATCTTGAGGGAACGCTGACAATTCACGGCACGACCAAAGCGATTACCATCCCCGTTACCGTGTATCCCGAGAATAATCTCCTGATCACCGAAGGCACAACCATGCTGCAGCTCAAGGACTTCAACATTAAAAACCCGTCTTTTTTGATCTTTCGCACCGAGGATTATGTTAAGATAGATTTTCATTTTGAGCTGCAGCCCGCAACCGCTAAAACCCCTTAACTGGACTGGGCGCCTACCATGCATCCTGACTCGGTTCCAACGCGCGGTCGCACTCTTGATCACGCTGCACCCGTATATGATATCTGCGAGCCTGTTGTCATGATGGGCAGGCAGGCGGCATACAACCGGCAGATTATTACCCTGTTGCAACTGCAGAAGCAGCATCGCGTGCTTGACCTCGGGTGCGGAACCGGCGCTCTGACCCGTGCCATCGGCGACAGGCTGGGGGCTGCGGCAGGCGGCATGGCGCTGGGCATCGATGCGGCAGCGGCCATGATCCGGGTGGCCACAAAAAAGCGCGAAAGCGAGACCTGCCGGTTTGAAGTTGCTGCTGCTGAAAGCCTGCCCTATGACGCAGCCCGGTTTGACGCGGTGGTCTCAAGCCTTTTTTTTCATCATGTTGACTGCGACCTGAAAGAGCGGGCCCTGCGGGAAGCGTTTCGCGTGCTGCGGCCCGGCGGCCTGCTTGTTGTGGCAGACATGCATACGCCTTCAACGCTCA
>CAYNVA010000156.1:0-1626 GCA_964400575.1 uncultured Thermodesulfobacteriota bacterium
TACCGGAACCGATGTTGCCAAGGAAGCCTCCGACATGATCCTGCTTGACGACAATTTCGCAACCATTGTGAAATCGGTCAGGGAAGGCCGACGTATCTATGACAACATTATCAAGTTCATCATGTATTCCCTCACGTCCAACGCGGCCACCATCTGGCTCATATTCCTGGCGCCGTTTCTCGGCCTGCCCCTGCCGCTGGTACCCATACAGATACTGTGGATGAACCTGCTGTGCGACAGCTTTCCGGGCCTTGCGCTCACAGCAGAGCCTGCAGATCCCCGGGTCATGCAGCGGCCCCCGCGGCCCTATGGCGAAGGCGTGTTTGCTCATGGCAGAGGCGTGTTCATGCTGGTTGTAGGCCTGCTGTCGGGTCTTGCGGCACTTATCTTTCAGTGGTTTGCCGTGCGCCACGATATGCCGTGGCAAACTATGCTTTTCACGAGCCTGGTGCTGGGAAGAATGGCTGTGGCCCTCGGGGTGCGGTCGGGGACCGCGTCCTTTTTTACGACGGGCGTGCGGGGCAATATGGCGCTGCTCGGGGCGATTATCCTCACCGGCGCTTTGCAGCTCCTGATCGTGTACGTGCCTGTCATGCAGCCGGTGTTTAAAACGCAGCAGCTTTCAGGGCAGGAGCTCGGCATCACCATCCTGCTGGCCTTTGTGCCGTTGCTGATTATTGAAGCGGTAAAATTGATTAAACGGATGACCGGTCGGCTGCCGTAATGAGAAACCAGAGGTAGCATGAAAGCCTGTCGCCGTGCAGCCTGCCCGATGGAAACAAAAAAGCCTCTCTTGCCGAGAGGCTTTTTTGTTTATCTGCTGCCGCCGCCGACGATGAGGCCGAACCAGAACTCATCGCCGTCTTTGACTTTGGTCTTGACCCCCTCAGGAAAATCCTGCACCCACTGGATGCGGCGTTTGTTAAGATAAATATTGGGGGTTTTGAAAGGCTCGCCCGACAGTGTTCCGGTTGCATAGACATGCTTTGCGAACTCTGTGCCGTACTTCTCAGACATGAAATCCAGAAACTGCTCAACGGTCCTCCCGTCAGGAACCTCGACGATTTCACCGTCTTTTTTTGTAGCCCCCAGGACATTAACAAAATACTTGCACGAAACTTTTGCCATGATTACATACTCCGCTTGCGCCCTTCAGGGGCATGTTGTAACTGTTGTTGAAATGATCCCGTTGCCTGCCCGCACACAGCCTCAGCCTTTTTTGTTGAGATGCCCGCAGACGGGGCAGTCGGCAATTTTTTTCTGGGGCAGCTCCATAAATTCTGTTTTTTCACCATCCCAGATGAGCAGCCGGTCCATAAGATTGGTGCCGATACCGCTGAGATACTTTATTGCTTCCAGAGCCTCAAGACAGCCGATAACACCTGCCGTGGCCCCGACAATCGGGAACACGGCTGCCGGCGTGCCGGCGCTGATGCACCACAGGCAGGGCGTTTCCGGGGCTTTTATGAAAGTTATCTGCCCCTGCATGCCGTAGACGCCGGCATGAATGATGGGGATGCCGTTATTGACGCCGTATTCATTTATGATATGCCTGGTCGGAAAATTGTCAAGACAGTCGACGATGAGATCGGCCTTGTCGATCAGTGCGGCAACGGTCTCAGCCGT
>CAYNVA010000157.1:0-1758 GCA_964400575.1 uncultured Thermodesulfobacteriota bacterium
GGCATGGACACGGGGGCCATTCTGCTGCAGGAGCCGACACCAATCTTACCTAAAGACACGGCCCAAACCCTGCACGACCGGCTTGCCGTGCTTGGGGCGCAGCTTTTGGGCAAAGCCCTCGACCAGCTCCGGCAGGGCCTCTGGCAGCCAGCGGCGCAGGATGAGGCGCTGGCCACCTGTGCGCCCCAGATGCAGAAAGAGGACGGGCTTATCGACTGGACCAGGGATGCCCGCAGCCTTGTAAACCTTGTGCGCGGCATGACGCCGTGGCCGGGCTGCTTTACGTACCTTGATGGCAAAATACTAAAAATTCATCGCGCCGAGGCGATTGAAAAAAGTTGCGACATGCAGCCCGGCACGGTAATAACCGTTGAGCCAGAAGGCATCGAGGTGGCAGCAGGCAGCGGAGCCGTGCGCCTGCAGGAGGTGCAGATCGAGGGGAAAAAGCGCATGCCGGCTGCGGATTTTCAGAAGGGCTACCGCCTTGCAGCGGGCACGCGGCTGGTGAAGGAATAAGCATATGAGAAAAAGATCCCTGCTGACAACGCTGGACAGTGTGCTCAAGGATGTTGCCCATGACCTGAAGATTGAGGATAAAATGGAGCAGGTCATGCTCTACCGGCTTTGGAACGAAGCAGTGGGAGAGCAGATTGCACGCAATGCAAGTCCGGTGCTGGTGCGCGGGGATGTGCTGCATGTCAACGTATCAAGTTCGGTGTGGGTGCAGCAGCTCCAGTTTTTGCGGGATACCATGCTTGAAAAAATAAATGCAAATTTGAGCGGCCGGAAGATCAAAGATATCCGGTTTAAAATCGGCCCGCTCCCTGCGGCTCCGCCGCAGCATGATGCTGCTGCACCGCTTCCCGAGCTTGACGATAACGAGAAGCTGGCCACACAGGCCGAGTCGGCCCGTATCAGCGACCCGGAACTGCGCGAAGCTTTTCAGGACTTTATGGCGGCGTATTTAAAAAGCCATAAGCCCGTTGAATAGAACAATTAACTAAATCTTGTAACCGAAAATCAAAACACAGTTGAATGTGTTAGCTGTATGGTTTCATTTTTTGTCATTCCCGCTTGACGGGAATCCCTTTTGATGTGCAGAAAAATGATTCCGGACAAGCCGGAATGACCGAGGTGAGTGTTTGCGATAACATATGAATAATGGTTGTAGTAATTTATTAAATCCTTTAAGCAGCCCTTGTTATGTAACTCCTGTATGAAAAAAATTCTTTTCCTCATCAATCCCGTATCCGGCGGACGCGCAGGCTCAAGCCTCAAAGAAAGCCTTGCATTCGTTTTGCATGATCTTGGAGCACAGGACCGCTGCGACATAGCCCTTACCGCTGCCGACGGGACGTCGATTTTTGAGGGTAATTTTGCCGCCTATGAAACAATTATTGCAGCAGGAGGCGACGGCACAGCAGCCCGTATCGTGCAGGTGCTTGCCCGGCTTGAGAAAAAGCCCAGCCTGGGCATTATCCCCATCGGCACGGGCAATGACCTTGCGCGCGTTTCAGGCGCCTACCTGCTCTATAAACAAAAAGGCCTGAAAGGGCTTGTGGCGGCCCTTCTTGCCGGAAGCGCGCGCTGCCTTGATGTCTTCAGCGTTAACGGCAAACTTTTTTTCACCAACTACTGCGGCATCGGCCTTGATGCTAAAATTTCAAATGATTACAACCTCAGGCGAGATACACTGTTCATGCGAGCTGCAGCGTCATTTTTCAGTGGCAGAGCTGCCTATGCCGGCCTTACCTGCCG
>CAYNVA010000158.1:0-3796 GCA_964400575.1 uncultured Thermodesulfobacteriota bacterium
CCTTTGTTTCGTTTGCCCGTGCTCTATTCTCGCAAGAGAAACTGGCAATGATGTCATGCCAATCGCTCGAACCGCACGGGCTACTCTCACCAAAAGCTCACCTGTGCGCATATGGCTATACTATTTTGAAAAATGCTCTAAAGCATTTAACAAATTACTATAACCACTATTCATGTGGCATCAAAAAAAACGCAACTCGGTCATTCCGGCTTGTCCGGAATCATTTTTCCGCACACTAAAAGGGATTCCCGTCAAGCGGGAATGACAAGCAATGAAAGCAGACAGCTACTGCATGCAACTTTATTTTGATTTTCGATTACAAAATTTTGTGAAATGCTCTAGGGCTGCGTCTGCAGCGGCAATTCGTCCATTTTAGGGCGGTCGATCTTAATGCCGTCGGATTTCTTTTTGATGATGTTCAGCGCAGCGATATATTCCTGCTTGTCGGCAAGCACCTTCGAGTTCTGAATTTCAGTTTTAAGGCTGCTGACCAGGGGGCGTATGTCGATGCCGTATTTATTGAGTGTTTCCTGATTGGCCTGGTCAAGGATCAGGATGCAGTAATAGCTCATCAGCAGCCGTGTTTTTGCATCACGACGGAAAAGATAGGCCTTGCCGCCGATTGTCTGCAGGAAATAAGCAGCATATTCATACTGCTTTTCAAACGGTATGGTAATACGGCCTGTGCCCGCTATGGTATTTGCCGGGTCCATCCAAATAAAGAAAAGCTTCATGGTCGGCTCTATGATTTCCGATTCCCCATTAAGAATGTCCCGCACGAGCAGCGTATCGTTCTTCCCGAGGGCGTTGAACAGATACGTGATGTTTTTCAAAAGCGTCAGCATGTCCTGCGACTCACCTGAAATTACCGGAGAGGCCAGCATCAGCCGGTCAATAATGCTCTTGAAATGCTCATAGGAAGTGGCCCCTATGCCGCGCGCGCTGAGATAGCCCTTCTGATCAAGGTAGCCAAAAAATTTCATCACCTTTCGGTGTACGTTGTGCACCGAAGGCTCGGACTCCATACCCGTGCCATTGTCGCCGAAAACCTGCTGGCGCCTGTCCAGCTCAAGGGGCGGAGCCTGATCGGCAAGCTGCAGGTCCCTGCCCAGCTGCTCGACATTTTTTTCAAGCCCCCCGAGCTTCTTCTCAAGCAACTGGTTCTTATGCTGCCAGGCTTCCCGCTCCTTGAGGGCCGCCTCTTCTGCGGCATTCTGAACAGCCCTGTCCTTAAGATACACAAAACCTGCAACCGCAAGCGCGATAATGAGAATAATCAGAAATGCCATGCTTACTTTTCTTGTCATCATAGACTCCTTTTAAGTGAAAACAATAGCCGGTTGGCTGTGGTTGCTTTTAGCCTGTGTTAATGTTATATTGTATACTGTTTCAAAAGTTCTTTGCAATAAAAAGAAAGGGGGCGAAACGGTTTCGACGGGGGTGGTTGAAGCGGAGGCTGCATACCGAGGTTCCTACCGGCTCGTAAAAAAGGTAGGGCAATATATAATCGCAGACGATTATAACTACGCTCTGGCTGCGTAACTAGCCAGCGGCTCATAAAGAACTCTCCTGCGGAACTTTATGAGGCGTCGACTTTAGCGGGATAGCCGCTTGTTTGTGCTCAAGGGACGGGCGGCGAAACCACACTTGAGATAGTCTTTCGAAGTATCCTGCTCCTGGGAGACTTGAAAGATGAAATTCAAATCAGGAGATACGTATGTAGAGGTCTATGTGGAAGACTTCCGGACCCGGGTTCGACTCCCGGCGCCTCCACCATTTGCTAATTTTCAATAAAAAAGCCACCCGCAGACAGGTGGCTTTTTTATTGCCGTGGCGAAAGGCCGCCTGCTACGGCTTGAGCGGGGCAGTACGTAGGGTGTGCATCGCGCACCATTTCAATGCCCCTGGTAGAATCGGTGCGCGGTGCGCACCCTACCTGCTGGTGCGATTGATGCAGGGATGATCAGTAAAGGGCGCTGCTGTCCCCTTTTCCCCCCTGGCGCGGCTGCAGCAAAGCAGGAGAGCAGGGAAAAAGGCTGGGGAATAAAGCATGATTGACGGAGTGACGTGCGGAGTGATATATGAAAATAGTTTTTGTTGAGGGAGGGTTTTGCTTGATGAAGCTCCCGCGCCGGATTTTTTGCCTCTTTAACGCGCTCATTATCGCGGTTGTACTGTCGTGGTGCCCGGCTGAAAATGCCTCGGCGCAGGCGCCGCAGGGCGATTATGAGCCGGTCAAAAAATATCTGGCGCAGTACATCACCCGGGAAATGAGGAGCCATCATATCGTGGGCCTGTCCATTGGCCTGGTTGACGACCAGAACCTGGTCTGGGCCCAGGGCTTCGGATACTCCGACAAGGAGAAAGGAGTCAAAGCCGACGCCCGGACCATTTACTTCGTTGGCTCGATCTCCAAGCTCTTCACCGCATCCTCGGTCATGCAGCTTGGCGAGCAGGGCAAAATCAACATTGATATGCCCCTGCAAACCTATCTTCCGGAATTCTCCATTCAAAGCCGGTTCCCGGAGGCCGGGCCGATCACTCCCCGCAATATGATGACCCACGACTCCGGGCTGCCTTCCGACATTTGCCAGGGCTGGGCAAACATCGCTGAAGCGCGCCCCGAGACCGACATCCTTCCGCTGCTAAAAGAAACCTATGTCGCGTCCCCACCTGGTTTTGCCTGGTCCTATTCCAACCTGGCATTCAACCTTCTGGGCCAGATGGTGGCCAGGGTCAGCGGCGAGGACTTCGTTGCCTACACCGACGCCCACCTGTTCGGGCCCATGGGCATGAGCGATTCCTCATTCGAGCTCAAGCCGCACATGCAGCCTTTGTTGGCGCAGTCCTATGCCGGGCGGAAGGCCCGTGAGCCGGGGGATATACGTGATGTCGCGGCAGGGGACCTTTATTCCAGCGTGGAAGACCTGGCACGGTTCGTGACGATGGTCTTTGCCGGCGGCAAGGCCGGAGACGTGGAGGTACTCAAGCCCGATACCCTCCAGCAGATGCTTTCGGTCCAGAACGCCGCGGTTAAGCTGGATATGGGCCGGGAGATGGGCCTTGGCTGGTTCATGGATAATTATTTCTGCCTGCCTGAAGAGGCCGGTCCCACGGCCTGGCATGCAGGAGCCGTCATCTATCATCGGACGGTCTTGATCACGCTTCCCGGCCAAAAAATAGGCGTGATAGTTCTTGCCAATTCCGTGGAAGGGTCAGGAGTGGTCAACAGCATCGGCTGCGAGGCGATCAGGGCAATGCTCAAGGCCAAGACAGGCATTGACGCCGGCGCCCCCCAACCTCAGCCAGACGCTGGCCCGGACGGACCGGTCGAGCAAGATCTGCAGACCTACGCCGGCTATTATGATTCGCAGGCATACGGCCTGTTCGAGATCAGGGCCGGCCGCGACCAGCTGAACATGATCGGGGGCCTGGCCCCGAACCTGCCCGGGATCAGGGTCTACCTTGTCCCGCATCCGGGCGGAGGTTTCTCCATCGAGGTCAAGCTGATGGGGTTCTTCCCGGTTGACTTCGCGGCGATAACCACCAGGTCCCACGGAATGCCGTTTGCCATCAGGAAGGTGGAGCTATATGGCCGGGAGATTGAAGGGCTTCAGACTCTGGTTCTGAATATCAACGGCCTGGAAACGGTGGCCGCAGTCAAGCTCGAGCCTGCTCCCATCCCGGAAATCTGGATGAACCGTATGGGCCAATACCTGGTGACGGACCAGGGTGACAACCTCGTATATTTCAGCAGGATAGACCTCAAGGCCGAAAACGACCTGGTCGTCGCCGA
>CAYNVA010000159.1:0-3967 GCA_964400575.1 uncultured Thermodesulfobacteriota bacterium
TATAATAAGCCGTGTCTCAGAAGACGAATTCCAGCCGTCCTCCCACGGCGACTGCATTTTTACTGATGTCGCCGCCGGGATTTGTGATGTACTGCACATCGGGCTGTATGGCCATCCAGCCCGTGACCTGAAGCTTGTAGAACAGCTCGATGGCTGTTTCGGAATGCTGCCTGAAACCGGCCTGGTCGCTGAAATAGATATTGAAAACGCCAAGGCCCATGATGTCGTCATCACGCGTGGGGATAGCGCCCTGCCAGCGCAACCCCCCGCCCACAAAGTCCTCGACCTCAGCGCGGTTTTTGGGCGCCCAGCCATACTCGGCAAAAAGACCTATGCCCTGGTCGCAGTCTTCTGCATCGGGGTTCTCTTTCCACAGCAGCTGCTGCCAGAATCCGTAAAACCCGTATGACTTGCCATAATATTCATGGCTGGAGGGATTGTTGTGGTAAGCATCGAACCGGCGGCCGTTCCACCACGCGCCAACATTGACCATGCCGGGCAGCCCGTCAAGACTGTATTTGAAAGAGGGCTCCATAATCAGCATGGGGCCGCGCAGGTCGTCAAGGGTATTGCCAACTGAGCGGGTGCCGTCGTTTTTGCCCTGATACACCCCGAAGTTGCAGCTGAACCAGTCAGCAGGCTGCACGCCAATGACCCCGCCCCAGTCCTGGTAGGGGTATGATGGTATGGGGATCGTCGGGTTGAGCATTGCCGAGGAGTTGAGAAACTCCTGGCTGTACTCAATAGCATTGAAATCATAGTTTGCTTCCATCTTTCCAAGCTTGACCCACAGCTTCTCGTCAAAAAAGGTGTGCTTGTACCAGAACTCGGACACCTGGTTGCGCCTGCGATCCGATGATAGCCAGGACAGCCACTGCCAGTCTCCCACCTGCCGCTCTGAAGGGTTGCGGCCGGAAATGTGTTCCAGCCCCAGGAAGAACGTGCCGTTTTCCCAGAGGCCGGCTTTTGCAGTATCCAGCTCAAGGTAAAGGCCAAATACGCGGGGATACTCACCAGAGTGGCGCGTATTGATGCCGCCACGGGTATTCCAGAACATGTCCTGCAGATAGAGGACTTCAAAGGACAGCCCGTATTTTTCTTTCAGCGTGTCATGCAGCCCCCAGAGGTTGTTTGAAAAGTGGTCGCAGGTCCAGAAGTCCTCCCGGTCAAACAGGGGAAGATATGCTGCATGTGTCGAAGACGCTGCGCTGCATAAAATTATGACTGCCCCCAATACCGACAGCATTTTTTTTCCAATCATCGAAGCCCTCCTTTTATGGAAACAATATCGTTGGTCGTTAATCGTTGATTGTTGGTCGTTGATTGTTGGTTGTTGGTCGTTGATTGTTGATTGTTGATTGTTGGTCGTTAATCGTTGGTCGTTGATTGTTGGTTGTTAACGAAAAACGATAAACAATCAACGATCAACAATCAGCAATTCCGACCTCCGTATTACTGTTTCTTTTTCCAGTCTGTAAGGTAATATTTTGATAAAATTTCCTGCAGCTTGCCTGAGCTTCGCAATTCATCCATGCCCTGTGAGAAAACAGCAGCCTCCTGTTTGCAGTCAGGGCAGAATCCTATATAAAGATTCGTCGGTTCTTCTGCAATGCCGGCATTTTGTATTTTGGCAGCACATCTTATACTGTATGATTTGAACGTAACCACAGTGCGGTCATCGATAAGGGCTTTAATTTTGCCTTCAAGCAGCATGACCAGCAGGACGCGCAGTGGGCTTGTGCCCCCAATTTCCACAAGCATGTTTTTTGCTAAAAGCTTATCTCGCAGATCAAAGGCATACCCCTGGGCAATCCCGACTTTACCGCCGAGTTCTGCCAGGGATTTGTCAGGATTATTCGGATCAAATTTCCAGCTGTTCTCCTTCAGGACAAAAAAGCTGCTCGTATTAAGAGTGATTTCATTTGCGGGGTATTGAAACTTCTTTTTTCCCGAGGCATCCTCTTTTTTTTCCAGTTCGTCCCCTTCCTTTTTATCCATGCCAACGGCCCCTGATATCCTGCCCTGCAGGGCATCAACTTTTGCCTGCTCCCATGGGATCACTTTGTACTCAAGCTCGTATCCTTTTTTCGCGAAAATGATTTTTGCCATTTCTATAACATAGCCGGGCTTGTCAGAACCGGGCTCGCAGTTGTACGGACACCATTCGTCTGCTCCGAGCACCACTTTCTTTTTTACTCGGGCTGTTTTGTTATCTTCAGCACAGACAGTATGAAGAGGGAAAACACAGGAACATGCAAAAACGATGATTGCAGCAAGGACTAACTTTGTTTGCACGGGAGTGAAAATATTTTTCATAATTTTGCCTCCATTATTATCCGGCTTGGCTGTGCTCGTAACCATTGTTTATTTATTATTATCGTGAGGTAAATCGTAAACTTTATTTTTTGTTTCGATTAACTTATTTTCGGTGCTTAGAGCATTTTTCAAAATACTATAGCCATATGCGCACAGGTGAGCTTTTGGTGAGGGCAGCCCGAGCGGTTCGAGCGATTGGCATGATATCCTCGCCGGTTTCTTTTGCGAGAATATAGCACGGGCAAGCGAATCAAAAGCTCACCATGAGGGCCCGTGGTTACAATAAAAAGAAAAATGCTCTAGTAGACCTTCACATCTGATTTTGCAGGATGCGATAAAATTTCTCGTAATCAACATCATTCCTGTCATTCCGGCTTGTCCGGAATCCTTATGCTGCGGTGGAAAAAATTCTGTGCCGCGGCGGACCGGAATGACGCTGAGATTTTATTTTTTCAATTATTTATACCTCTTGTTTGTATTGGAATCAAGGGGAGGGTGCCTGCAACTGATAATTTCAAATGTGAAGACCCACCACGGGCATTTTTGTCCTGCAACTGCTCCCCGAGAGAAATGAGAAGAATAGGGCAAAGCACTAAAAAAGGGCTGCGCCGTTGCCGGGCAGCCCCTGAGATTAAGGACTTCCAGAATTTAAAAATCCTTCAAATCATCATCATCAAAAGGAATGAGTTCCTCGGGCCGCACATCGGCCTGCCGTACCCTGTCAACCGACGGCGGCAGGGCCTCATGGGTCGGGCGGTACGGTTTATAGGCTTGCTTCCGTGATGCGTCAAGGGACTGCTGGCTCCGGTGCGCCCATATCTCTTCATCATCATAGGCTGCGCCGGAGCGCTTCTGCTGCGCTGCGGCCAATTGTATATCAGCCCCTGCAACCTTCTTGGCCAGATCGCGCACCAGGGCCTTCATGTGAAATGCCTGCGCCGACAGCTGCTGGCTTGCCGAGGCAGACTGCTCCGAGGTTGCCGAATTCTGCTGAACCACCTGATCCATGCTGGACACGGCCTTGTTGATCTGGTCGATGCCCTGGGCCTGCTCCTTGCTTGCAGCAGAAATTTCGGTCACCAGGCCCACAACTTTTTCAACCCCCTGGGATATCTGCTTCAGCTCCCTGTTGACCTCACCGGCCTGACGTGTTCCCTCGCCGGACCGGCTGCGGCTTTCGGTGATGAGCGCGCTTGTTGTTTTGGCATGCTCCGATGCGCGCTTGGCAAGGTTGCGGACCTCCTCGGCCACTACGGCAAAACCCCGGCCCGCCTCGCCGGCGCGCGCCGCTTCAACCGCGGCATTCAGCGCCAGCAGGTTTGTCTGAAAGGCGATCTCCTCTATGCCTTTTGCCACCTTTGCCACTTCCTGGCTGCTTTGATTGATGCTGCTCATGGCTGTCATAAGGCCGTCCATGGCCGTGGTGCCCTTTGCTGCTGCGGTGCGGGCCTCGTTTGAGAGCATGCTTGCCTGATGCGCACTCTCTGCATTGTGGTTGGCCATCGAGGCAAGCTCTTCAAGGGAGGCCGATGTCTCCTCAATGGAGGAGGCCTGTTCGGAAGCGCCCTGGGCAAGCATCTGGCTTGACTGTGCAATCTGGGTGGCGGCATTTGCCACCTGCTCGGCCACCTGATCAAGAGACTGTGAAATT
>CAYNVA010000160.1:0-7120 GCA_964400575.1 uncultured Thermodesulfobacteriota bacterium
CGACATGGTCTGCTCAAGGCGGTTGCAACAAATCCTTGTATGCATTGTTTTATACAGCACAGACGGTCGTGCTTGACACAACCCCTATTATTTATATACTATGTTCAAACAACTTTGCACAAAGGAGAAAAGAGATGAAAAAATATGCCGGCAAACTGCCATACAAAACACTTATCATGCTGTGCTGCGTGCTTGCGCCCGCTTTATTATCCTGTGCAACATCAGGATATTACCGCCTCAATGTGCAGTATGTGCCGCAAAAGGCGCCGCAGGCTGCCGACAGCAGCATACAGCAGTACATGATTACGGCGGCTCAATTCAACGATGAGCGCAGCGGGCTGGACAAATCTGTAATAGGCAAGCGGGTTCATGCCGACGGCAGCGAACTTAAAGCCGTTTCCCAGACAATGCCGCCAACGGAAGTTGTGGGAACAGCTCTTAAGGATGCCTTTTTCAAAAACGGCTATACAGTGTTCGGCGGCACGCCGAGCTGGGACGGCACCGAGCGCACCATCCAGAAGGAGTGGCGTGACCTGGTTGTCGGCGGGTTCATCGAAGAGCTTGACGTGGTAAGCATGACGGGCTTTTTGAGCGCCGAATATATGACGAAAGTAAAACTCCGCGTCGTTTTTGCCGACGTGCAGCACAAGCGCATTCTCTATACCACGACGCTTGAAAGCTCTTCATCCTACAAGCACCTTTTTTTCAGCCAGTCGCGCATGGAGCAGGAGATGAACAATGCCCTGTCCATAGCCATTGAAAAAATGTTTGCCAACAACAAGGTCGACGAAATCATCGACGAAATGACCCGCGTGCGGGGCACAAACATCAAGTAATCGAACCGGGCATGCGGCATCGTCTATAAAAAGCGGGCAGGTTGGGAAACCTGTCCGCTTTTTTTCTGTATGGCCAAACGGTTTGTGCATACCCCGGGCAGGAAATGAAGCGCTACGGTTCTAGTCTCCGGCGGCTTGCGGCTGGGCAGTTTACTCAAAAACAACAACCTTGTTTTTACCTGAGGCTTTGCCCTTGTACAGGGCTATATCTGCAGTGCGGATAAGATCTTTTTTGGTTGAAGCACGGTCGGGAAGGGATGAAAGGCCGATGGTGACGCTCAAAGACGCTATAGGGGTGCATTCTTCGGATACAAATGGGTGCTGCTCTATTGCCTCGCGGATGCGCTCAGCGACAAAACGGGCTTCTTCAATGGTGGTTTCAGGAAGGATGACCATAAATTCTTCGCCGCCGTAGCGCGCGACAAAATCGCTGGTGCGGGTCTGCTTCTTGATGAGGCCGGCTATCTGCATCATCGCCGCATCGCCCGCAAGGTGGCCGTAGGTGTCGTTGCAGCACTTGAAGTCATCGATATCGATCATCATAATTGACAGCAGACGGCCGTAGCGCTTGGCCCGCTCCGTTTCATTTTCCAGCGTTTCCTGGCATGAACGATAGTTTGCCAGGCCCGTCATCTCATCGCAGTTGGAGAGCTGTTTGTAAAACTCCCGCTCACCGGCGAGCTTTTGCAGCCGCTTGGTTTCCAGCACTTTTTTGATTGTGATTTTTATCTGTTCATTGTTAAAGGGCCGGGTAATGAAGTCTGCAGCACCTGCCTTCATGGTTTCCACTGCAAGTTCGATGGTGGCAAAACCCGTTATAACTATAATGGGTATATTGAGCCCCATGCCGCGAATCTCTTTTGTCAGGGCGATGCCGTCAATCTGCGGCATCATGAGATCTGACACGATCAGGTCAATGCCTGTCTGGTGTTCCAGTATCTCCAGGGCGTTGCGACCGCCCGGGGCAGTCACAACCTTGTAGCCGGCCTCTACAAGCAGCTCGGCGATTGTGTCACGCGCGACAGGCTCATCGTCGACAACAAGAATGGTGATTTTTTTTGATTTCATGCTGTATACGGCATCGGTTTAATATAGAAAACGAATACGATTCGCCTATAGTGTCTTATATGGTATTAAAATACTTTATTTTTTTAATAAGTCAACTAATTGCTTCATGAAAGAACTTTTATTATACGTACATATCAAAGTGCTGCCCTGCTCTTTTGACGATGTTCACGGGGTGCGCAAACCCGCTTTTTATTCTGTTTCGTCCGTGAGCCGGGGATTTCCCGCCGAAACCCACCAGTTGCTTTTGTCCTTGAACCACCACTGCGTCCAGTCCGTCTCAATGACTTCTTGCGCAAGCCGCTTTCCGGCATCGGTTTTGAGCCGCTTGAGAGCAAAGCCGATCCATTCGTCGGCATACTTGTTGCCAAGATCCCTGTGCTCTTTGAGCATCAGGATCAGCTCAATCTGGTCGGCGTCATAGGCAAGCAGGGCCTCCCTGGTCTCCAGGCCGTTAAATTCGCCGGTAACCTGCAGAATCTCCTGGCCGAAGGGCAGCGTATCGCACAAGTCCTGAAGGGCCTTGTCCTCATCGACGCTGACATACTTCTTGTTCATATAATTCATGTCGCCGGTTCGCGCTTCGTGCAGATCGTGCAAAAAGCACATTTTGAGAAGCTTTGTTTCATCGGCCCCGCCATCAAGCTTGGCAAGCGTGTAGCCGATGAAGATGACCCGGCAGATATGCTCGGCAACCGATTCGCTTCCGGAGCCGAGAAATTGATGGCCCGAGCGGGGTGTGCGTTTAAGCATGCCCACTTCAAATAAAAAATTGGCAAGGTTTTTCATTGCGTGTCTCCGTCAGCTCATAAGATAGGCTTCGATGAAGCGGGTGATGTCGCCGTCCAGCACTGCATTGACATTGCCGATTTCAAGATCCGTGCGGTGGTCTTTCACGAGCTGGTAGGGCTGCAGGATATAGGACCGGATTTGGCTGCCCCAGGCGATTTGCTTTTTGACGGCATGCAGCTTGTCCATCTCTTTTTCCCGCGCCTTCAGCTCAGCCTCGTAGAGGCGGGCCTTGAGCATCTTCATGGCCGTGGCGCGGTTCATGTGCTGCGAGCGTTCGTTCTGGCATGCAACGACGATATTGGTGGGGATATGGGTGATGCGTATGGCAGACGAGGTCTTGTTCACATGCTGCCCCCCGGAGCCGCTTGCCCGGTAGGTGTCGACCCGAAGGTCTTTTTCGTCGATGGTGATTTCGATAGTATCATCAACCTCGGGATAGACGAACACAGAGGCAAACGAGGTGTGCCGGCGCGCATTTGCATCATAGGGCGAGATGCGCACCAGGCGGTGGATGCCGACCTCGGCCTTGAGATAGCCGTAGGCATAGTCGCCGCTCACGGTTATGGTTGCGCTCTTGATGCCGGCTTCTTCGCCTTCGAGCTCGTCGATCAGCCCGGTTTTGAATCCGCGGCGCTCGGCCCAGCGCAGGTACATCCGCAGCAGCATGCTTGCCCAGTCCTGGGCCTCGGTGCCGCCGGCCCCCGCGTGGATGCTCACGAATGCGCTGTTCATATCGCTTTCGCCGCTGAGCATTTTCTTAAATTCCATCTCTTCAACGGCGCGCGCAAGCTCATCGGCCGTTGTCTGCATCTCGGCTTCAAGGTCGTCGTCCTCGTCGACCTCGGCTGCAAGCTCCAGCAGCACATTGCAGTCCTCGGCTTTTTTTTCAAGCCCGCGCCATGCAGCAAGAATGGTTTCTATCGATTTACGCTCCCTGTTGATTTTCTGGGCTTGCTTGGTGTCTTTCCAGAAGTCGGGGTCGGCGCTGAGCTGCTCAAGCTCTTCCATCCGGGATTGCTTGCCGGGGATGTCAAAGATAACCTCGAATGGTTTCCATGCGTTTCTCAAGCGAGTTTATTTTTTCTCTCCACAGATTGAGCATGCTTGTGTCTCCCTGGTTATGATTTTTGCCTGCGGCGGCAGGCGCTCAATAAACAAAAAATGCTGAATGCCCAGCAGCACCATGCAAACAGGTCGCCGTAGCGGGCATACACGGTTACATCACTGCGGCAGTATATGGTAGCAGGAAGTATGGCTTCCGTAAAGAGCCCTGTTTGCTGCTGTATGGCGCCCGTCGGGGCAATGACCGCGCTGATGCCCGTATTGGCGCAACGGGCTATGTATCGCCTGGTTTCAACCGCCCGCAGTGCTGTCATGGCAAGGTGCTGATAGGGTGCGCTGGTCGTGCCGAACCATGCGTCATTGGTTATATTGATGATAAACTGTGCCCCTCCCCGGGCAAACTGGCGCACCAGATCGGGGAAAATAATTTCATAGCAGATGACAGTGCCGAAAATGCAGCCCGGCAGACTTGCCATGCTGAGTGATTGGCCGGGGCTGAAATCGCCGATGCCCTCAACCATTTTCTGTATGAACGGGAAAAACTGAGCCAGGGGCACATACTCGCCATAGGGCACCAGATGAAGCTTGTCATATCTGCCCGCAATATCCTGCCCGGGATTGATAAGAAAGGCGCTGTTGTGGTAGCGCATTCCGCCGCCTGCGGATTCCTCCCAGGAAGGGCTGCCAAAAAGCAGGTGGGCGCCGTTCAGCTCCTTTACGATATCGGCCACATACGCCCGATAGGTCTCCTCCGACTGGAAAAAAAACGGCGTTGCCGACTCGGGCCAGACAACCATAACGGGCGCGTTCTTTTTTGTCTGGAGCGTGAGGCGCTTGAATTTTTCGAGCGTTTGTTCAAGATAGGCAGGATCCCATTTGAGGTCCTGCGAAATATTGGGCTGCACCAAAGCCAGCTGCACCGGAGCGCCGGGGTCGGCATCCTGAACAGTAAAAATCCTTTTCTCACCGTAGGCCCACGCTGCAAGCACCAGCAGCAGGGAGAGCACCATCTCGGGATAGGGCAGCGCGCCTTTTTTCATAAAACAGCGCATGATGCCATAGGCGGCACAGTTGACAAATACGATCAAAAAGCTGATGCCGTACACACCGGTTATATCGGCTATCTGGATCAGTGGCAGCTCGCGATACTGCGAGTACCCGATCAGATCCCAGGGAAAGCCCGTCATGAACCATGACTTGAGGTGTTCGACGCCAACCCATAAAAACGGAAATGTAAGGGCAAAGCTCCAACCCCGGCGCTGCTGCACGAAACAGGCGCCCCATACCGGCAGGCCGGTGAAAAGACCGAGAAATGCGGCAAAAACCAGCAATATGGGCACCGACACAGCAAACGGCAGCTTGCCGTAGAGAGTCATGGAAACAGTGACCCAGTAGACAAGGCCGACGTGAAAGACCGTGCCGGCCACCCACCCAAGCTTGAACCCAGCGGCGCAGTCTTTGCCGTCGGCCGCGGCAAGCAGGGGCACAAGACTTACCCAGGCAAGCAGCCACAGGTTCAGCCGGGGAAATATCAGGACAAGCAGTACGCCCGCAAGGGCTGCCAGCGCTCTATCATTTCGTTTCATTTGTTTTATAAAAAACTTGTTTTTATAGGGTGATTTGGATAAAGTTGCTAACAATTTAATTTCTGAACCACTTAAGCTCAAAGGAGAGTCCAGTGAAAGAGAAACCCTGGCTTAAATTCTACGATCCCGAAGTACCGCCTGCGGTTGACTATGACGGAAGCACCATCCCATCGCTGCTTGAAAAAAGCAGTGCGGTTTACGGCAGGCAGAATGCTGTGGACTTCTTCGGTTTCACTATGACCTATGCCGAACTCTGGGAGGCTATCGAGCAGTTCACCCGCGTTCTGCACCGCCTGGGTCTTGCCAAAGGCGATCGCGTGGCGCTCTTTCTGCCTAATTGCCCTCATTTCATCATCGCCTACTATGCTGCGTTGCGGCTGGGTGCGGTCATCGTGCCTACCAACCCGCTGTACACCGAAAAGGAGCTTGAATTTCAGATTAAGGATTCAGGGGCCGAAACCCTGGTGACCCTTGATCTTCTTTACCCAAAGGTGTACAAAGTGCAGCCTTCGGTGGGCCTGAAGCGCATTATCGTCGGCAAAATTCAGGATTACCTGCCGCCATTAAAAAAGTTTATTTACCCCATAATCGCCCAAAAGGGAACAGAGAATGTACCGCTGGAGGAAAAAAACGGGGTTATGTTTTACCAGAAGCTCATCAAAAGCAAGGCCCCCGAGTGCCAGCTTCCGAAGCTCTCGGGCGATGATCTTGCCATATTGCAGTATACCGGCGGCACCACGGGCTCTGCCAAAGGGGCAATGCTGACGCATAAAGATATCGTTATTAACAATACCCAGATCCGCCACTGGTACACGGGGCTGCGGCCTGGCAAAGAAATCTTTATCTCTGTGCTGCCCTTTTTTCACACCTATGGCATGGCAACGGCGCTGAACCTGCCCCTGTCCGCCGGCGCCAGCATAGTTCTCTTTCCCAAATTCGTGGCCAAAGACATTCTCAAGGCAATTGATTCCCATAAGGCTACGGTGCTGCCCGGCATTCCCACCATCTACAGCGTGCTCGGCTCCTTTCGTGATATCGGCAAGTATAATGTCTCCACGATCCGCTACTGCATCTCGGGCGCAGCGCCCCTGCCCGTCACGGTGCTCAAAGACTTTGAGCGGCTCACCGGCGGCATCATCATTGAAGGCTACGGACTGTCGGAGGCATCGCCGGTCACGCACTGCAACCCGCTCAAGGGCGTGCGCAAGGACGGCAGCATCGGCCTGCCCGTATCCGGCACGGACTGCAAGATCGTTGACATGGAGACAAGCCAGGACCTGCCGATGGAAAGCACGGGAGAGCTGTGCATCAGGGGGCCGCAGGTGATGCGGGGCTACTGGAACCGGCCCGACGAGACGGCTGCGTCCCTGCGCAACGGCTGGCTGTACACCGGCGATATCGCCCGCATGGACGAAGAAGGCTATTTCTTTATCGTCGAGCGCAAGAAAGATATGATCATCTCCGAAGGGTTCAACATCTATCCCCGCGAGATCGAAGAGTTTCTGCTGACCCATCCCAAGGTTGCCGACGCATCCGTTATCGGCATGCCCGATAAAATAAGGGGCGAGCGGGTCTATGCCTTCGTGGTGCTGAAGGAAGGCATTGCGGCAGCCCCCGAGGAGATAGCACGGTTCTGCAAGGAGCATCTGGTTCGCTACAAGGTGCCGCGCAAGGTGATATTCCGGGATTCTATTCCGCGCAACCTTGCGGGCAAGAACCTGCGACGAATACTGCGCGAGGAGGCGGCGGCGCTTTCTGCGGCCGATGAAGAGCGCGACG
>CAYNVA010000161.1:0-6189 GCA_964400575.1 uncultured Thermodesulfobacteriota bacterium
GCCACCTGAAGTTTCCTCAGTTCAATAGCCCGTGAACAGCCCGCACGCCTTTTGATGCATCCCTTGCGCTCGAGAATATCGAGAAACTTTTTGGCGCTGTTCGGGCCCGCAAGGCCGAGCTTCACCGATATTTCCCGTACCGTGGGCGGATAGCCTGCCTGGCGCAGGTGGGCCTTTATGCAATCAAGCACCCTGGCCTGCTTTGCGCTCAGCTTTTCCATGGAAGGTGATCCCGTCGTGGCAGTAAGTTGTACATATGTTATACTTTTAGCCTGAATCGGGTGGACTGTCAAGAGGTATTATATTAGAGCGTGTTTTAAAAGGCATGTTTTTGGTGGATTCGCCCTGAAGTATGACTCCAATAGGGCGCAGAGCGCTGGCAGGGTGGAACAAGCGAAGCGGTACCATCCATAAAAACGGGCTTAATCCACCCTACGCGTGATCATTTATACTTTTAAAACAAGCTCTTAGGCAATAGAGAGACAGGTTTAAAACCTGTCTCTACAAAAGGCTCGCCCCTGTAGCATATTGCAACAAGGGCAGGGGCTTTTCACATTGTAAAATTCAGCCTGTTGTTTTATAGGATAGCTACATGCGATTACATGAAGAAAGAAGCAGCCAGTACCAGTTATGACCAACAAATCCAACGAACAGCTTATTATAACGTCGCCCGACAACAGAACCTTCAAGGCCCTGTGCAGGCTGTCCGATGCCCGCGGGCTGAAAAAGCAGGAGCGAACGCTCGTGGCAGGCGCAAAGCTTGTGCGCGAGTTTGCTCTTGAGCGGCCGGGGGGGTGCTGTTCACTTATTGTTTTTGAAGGCTTTCAGGGTCTCGGCATGCAGGATGTGGTGCAGCAGTTTGCGGGGCAGGGTAAACTGACGGTGCTTAAGAAGGGGCTCTTCAACGAGCTTGATATATTCAATACCGGCGAGCCGCTTCTTGAGGTGGAGGCGCCGGCCGTGCCCGCATGGGACGGCAAGCTCGCCGTGCATGGCTGCGTTTTGCTGGTGCCGTTTCAGGACCCGGCAAATGTGGGCGCCGTTGCCCGTTCGGCTGCGGCATTCGGGGTGCGGCAGGTTGTGCTGCTGCGTGAGGCCGCAAGCCCGTTTCATCCCAAAAGCGTCAGGGCTTCCGGGGGCGCGGTATTCAGGCTGTCGTTTTTTCGCGGCCCGGCGCTTGCCGAGGTGGTGCATATGCCGGATGTGGCCCGCCATATCGTCGCCCTTGACATGCAGGGCCAATCAATACTTCAGGTTTCATTGCCCCCGCAGTTTCTGCTGCTTGCCGGCATTGAAGGGCAGGGCCTGCCCGAAGAGCTGCGGCGTCAGGCTGTTTCCATACCTATGACCGGCCAAGTCGAATCGCTCAATGCCGCAACAGCAGTCTCGATAGCGCTGTTCTGCTGGAGTGCGGGGCAGAGAATTTCTCAGAGCGTATTTTAAAAGGCATGTTTTTGGTGGATTCGCCCTGAAGCATGACTCCAATAAGGGCTCAGAGCGCTGGCAGGGTGGAACAAGCGAAGCGGTTCCACCCATAAAAAAGGGCTTAATCCACCCTACGCGTGATCATTTTATACTTTTAAAACAAGCTCTAAGACTGGAGTTCGGAAAAAAATTCAGGATTCAGAATACAGAAGCAAACTCCGAGCAGCATATGCCTCTTCTAATCCGACTTCCGACTTCTGACCTCCGACATCTGACATCTGACTTCCGACTTCCGACTTCCGACTTCCGACCTCCGACTTCCGAATTCCGACTTCTGTATTCTTCTCTACTATGCTGAAACCCTGTCTCAACAGGGTGGCTTCACTCTTTGCCGGCTTTTTCAAGGGCTGAAGCCTTTTCAAGCCACGGCCGGCCTTCATCGGGCTGGCCCATGTCAGCGTAGGCACGGCCGATAAAACTGTGCAGCCGCACATCATCGGGCGCCATGGCCAGCGCCTCTTTCCAGACCTGTATGGCTTGGGTGAATTGCCGCCGGGTAGCCAGCAGCGCCCCCAGGTTGCGGCGCGGCTCGACAAAGCGCGGGTCGGCTGTGATGGCCTGACGATACAGGCCTTCGGCGCGGTCGGGCTCGCTGCGGAAGTTGCGGCACAGATACCCCAGGGCCGAAAGGGCCTGGGCGCTTTTAGGGTTCTGCTCCAGGGCTTTCATATAATCGGCATAGGCCGGGTCGTATTTTTTCAGCCGCACATAGGACCAGCCGCGCTCGCCCCAGGCTTCAAAATTATACGGATACAGTTTCAGGCTGTATGAAAAGCGCTCCACAGCCTGCTCCACGAGCCGGGCATCAAGCATCAGCCCCTTTTTCTTGTCATATCCTTTTGTCAGCAGCTTTTTGCCGTAATTAAAATTCAGGTGCGCGCTGTTGGGCGATGTGCGGATATCGGTTGCAAACAGCGTGAAATCATCCTTCCAGTCAGCGTTGCGGATAACTGTTTTTGCGCCGTACAGCACAATCAGCACGGCGCAGGCCGCCCAAAACAGGGCAAAGCTGCCGGTTTTTTCCGGGCGGAACACCCGCTGCAGGCACCAGGCCAGCGCAAAGGCAAACCCCAGCGATGGCCCGTAGAGCAGCCGCTCACCGTAGGATGTGCCGATCAGGTAGGCTACATTGCTGTAGAGGAAGAATGTCGCGAGAAAAAAAAGGATCGCGAAGGACAGAAAATGCCTCCTGCGCAGGGTGCAAAGCGCAAAAACGGCCATGCCGGCGCATGCAAGCCCGCCCGCCAGCGCCCGCCAGTCGGCAAACGTGACCGGCGCAAGCTGCGGATACCCCAGGTCGCACACCAGCGGGTGCGGAAAGGCAAGCGCGCGCAGGTAATACCAGCACATCATGAAGGCGGAAGCCAAACGGCCCGCCGCATCGGGCGCAAAGCCGATAAAGTTCGTGAGAATGCTCTGGCCTGATTCTGCCCCTTGAGCAGACAGTACCGCAGCCCGCACCGCCAGAAAAAGCGCCGCCGGGATCAGGAACAGGGCCGAGAGTTTGAGGTTTTCAGAAAGCCGCCGGTCGGTGAAAAACCAGATCGTCAGGGGAAAAACCGCCAGAAACGTGATGGCGCTTTCTTTTGAAAACAGGGCAAGCCCGTAGCAGGCAACAGCGCCAGCAAGCCATGCACGGTTTGCATTTTCAAAAAAACGCCACAGGCCATAGAGTGCTGCGGTAAAAAAAAGCAGGGCCAGTATCTCGTCGAGGCTTTTGATGTTTGCCACGGCCTCGGTGTGCACGGGAAGCGCCATGAACAGCAGCACTGCAGCAGCAGCAAGCCCTGCGGGGCAGCCCGCGAGAATGCGGCGCCAGGCAGTCCACAAAAGCCAGCCCGTCAGGCCGTACAGCAGCACGTTGACAAGGTGGTAGAGGCCGGGCCGGTCGGGCACAAGCTGCCAAACAAGCGCAAACACGGCAAGCGACAGGGGCCGGTACAGATCACCGGGATTATGGCGGGCTTCATAGCCGTAGCGGTATTCGGTGGTGAAAATCGCGCCGATATTTTTCAGGCCGCCCCGCACCAGGCTGTTTTCCGTGATGGCGCTGCTGTCGTCATAGCAGTAGTCATGTCCGAGGGTATTGGCATACAGCAGCACGCCAAGCGCTGCAGCCAGCAGGCCGATATACCGGTACCCGCGTTCAGCTGGAGCGTTTTTCAAACCGGGGTGAGGATCGCTCGCGCGCTCAGCCGGCCGCAGTTTTTTATTCTTTTTGCCTGCCATTGGTGTTGCCTGATCTGTCCGTCACATGCAACAAGTACGCTCTGCTGCATTTCCATGTGTACAGATTATACTGCACTGGATGAGCGGCCATGGTCCTTTCACAGGGCGCATGCCGGAGGCGCGCTCAGGTAAAATATTTTTCCGGATTTGCAGCGATCTGCTCCAGCGACATGCCGAAGTGATATGAATCAACACCGCTTATAATCCGGTGGTCGGTGGTAATATGCAGCTCGAGGATATCCCTGATGACCAGCATGCCGTTATCCAGCACGGGCTTTTGAAAGGGGCCGCTGGCATGAATGCGCGGCGTGAAGTTCAGTGGCGTTATGACATCCTTTACCATGGTAAAGTTTGCAGGCGTGGCATAGGTGTGGACCGAAAGAATGATGTTGGAAATGAGGTCCCGCTCATAGATTGTTTTGAAAGAGCGCAGCCGCCCGATTATCCGGTACAGGCAGTAGCGGTAGCAAAGCCCGGTCAAAAAACCAACCAGGGGGTGCGGTGGCGAGGAAAATTTGATCTTTGCCTGCGCGATTCCCGCAAACAGCTCCTGCTGCACATCATGCAGGGATTTTTGGTGGGGGTTTTTCATAATGATATTGGTTACAATCTCCCCTTCAGCAATGTAGACCAGGTTTGCGATATGGATATTCTCAAGCTGGTAGAGACTTGAGCCAAAAACGATTTGATTGAAGCGCGGATTTTCTTCTATCGCGTGCGCAATGAGCTTGATCAGAACCGGAGTCAGCAGTATATGCCGCCTGTTAGCCGACTCGGCAGCTTTTATCCACTGCCGGCAGGGGCCAATATCAATCTGATAGTTCAGGGAGGCATACGGATCGGGCGCACGGGCCATGAGATCCATAATTTCGCTCCTGGCGGGTCCTATTTCCCTCCTTGTGAGCCTTTTCATTTTGAGGCGGCTGAGGGGTTTGCTAATAAATGTATGCATCCGGGTTGCGCTATCCTTTCATCCGGGCAGGGTGTTGGTTTTTTATTGTGCTGCAGAAGTCCGGGTTATGTATACTGTCTGCACAGTAATTTGTCAATTATCCTGAGGCGCAAGCAGGCGGCCTCATGGAATGCAAACATTGCCCTGCCGGCTCAGCATGTGCCGCAGCTCTGAATTTTTTAAACAGGCAATTCTTCAAGCATCTGCGCAAAAAACTCTTCCATGCTTTGGCCTGCGGCACACGGCACGCCGGCAGAGAGCGTGAGGTTATTTCCATAGCCGCTGAAGCCGACGTAGAGAACCGGGGGATACACCACAGGCGGCAGAATCCAGCCCGTGGCGGGCTGGCCATCAAAAAAAACAGACTCGGGCCGTATCAGGCCAAGATTGGTGAGCCCGCTGGGGTAATTCCTGCTTGCGATTCTTGCATGCAAAAGCTTATCGCAGGCTTTTACCAGAAGGGCATAGGGCAGCAGGCCGGCCAGGGGCACCGTGCACAGCTCGCTCAGCCCGAGCCAGCCGGACTTCTTGCGCCGGGTACGTGCGCTGACCCGTGACAGAGTTGCACCGAAGGTATCGCCCGGTTCCAGGCCCAGGTTTATATATTCATAGGTGCTCAAATTACAGATGCCCTCCGCCTTCCGGGAAGGAAGATACTTGCGCCGCAGGTCTACTGTCGTCTGGATTCTCAGCGCGGCCTGCCCGTCCCAGGCTTCTTTTTTCAGCAGCGCCCGGTAAAAGGCTGCAATCATCAGGTCATTTATGGTTGCCTGGTGCTGCCGGCCATAGGCTGTAAGGCGCGAAACAAGTGCGGGTGCAAGATGCCGGACCACAAATGTGAACGGCGTTGGCTGCCCCGCCGGAACCTGCAGGGCATGGGATATTTTCGGGATTTGATTGGCCAGCGTGGTGCGCAGAAAAAGGAAAAGCAGCACCGGGTATATGTACCATGGCAGATACCGCATAATCTGTCCGCAGTGGCGTGCGCCATGAATATTGGGCCTGGGCTGATAATCGGGAGTTTTTGCAAGCTGCGTATAAATATGGGACAGCTGCGCGACTACATCATTGAGCCCCCCCGCATCGCACACCTGGTGGCTAACCTTCACCAGCAGGCGGTCACCGTCTGCCGCGCGCAGCACACAGGCGCTTATTTGCGGCCCACAGCGGCTGTCAATGGGCCTGTTTCTGAAATTATCAAATTCAGCGGGGGTTGCGGCAAGGCAGAAAATGTCCGGCCATGGCCTGGAGAGCCGCGCCCAGTAGACCTTTTTCTTTTCTGTGACCAGCCTGCATCCCAGAATCGGCTGGGCATCAAGCAGAAGTTCAAGGGCGCGCGCAAGCCGCTGCGCATCAAGCCTGTGCTCAAAGCAGAGCTCCATCTGCAGCATGAAATCAGCAATGCCGACATCCTGCCCGCCGGATATTATTTTATCCAGTGCCGCTGCCGGGAAATGGTTCGGGATGTCTGTCATTATGCTGACTCGCTAAAATCCGTGGGTCATAAAAACCGGAAGTCAGAA
>CAYNVA010000162.1:0-6526 GCA_964400575.1 uncultured Thermodesulfobacteriota bacterium
CGCGCTTAACCTGAAAAATGCTTCCGGCCTGTGATCCTTGCGGCGCGCACAATGCTTATTGGGCGAAAATGGGGTCAAATCTTTATCTTGACAAATGGCTTTTCAATAACTATGAAATGTCAAGATAAAGATTTGACCCCAAATTCCTTTCTTGGGTTGTCGCATTCCCACACTACCAGAAACCCTGTCATGTCCTATACTTATTTTGCGTGGTGCACTTTGAAGTGGAATTCACCCATATGCTATGGACATTTGGTGCCAGGTGCCCACAAAGCTGCTGCAGACCGCTTGCTTTCTCCGCAACAATCCGCAACCCGGGCGCAACCAGTTGCCGCCATGTCATAAAAAAAGCACCTGGACCGTGTCCAAGTGCTTGAATTTTCTGGCGCGCCCTAGGTGATTCGAACACCTGACCTACGGATTCGTAGTCCGTCACTCTATCCAGCTGAGCTAAGGGCGCATGTAAACAGAAATAATGTATATATTTTTTTTCACAAAAGGTCAACTGGTTCGTATGGTTTTTTAAATGTTTAAAGGGCCAGCCGGGTGAGTTTAATTAGCCCAGATGCCCGCGCGCTCCCGTTTTGCCGCATCTTGGGCCTGGCGGAACGCTTCCTGCTGGTCCGGGGCGAGCGTTTCGACGCTGCACTCACCAAGCCCTTTGCGCACCATATCCAGATTGATGTAGGAGCCTTCTTTCAGGAAAAGACGGCCTGCGATGGCGCCGTCTTTGGTCGTCTGCCAGGGACTATACTTGAGCCGCAGGGGTTTTGTCTTCAAAGCTTCAAGGTAGGCCCGGGCAGGCTCGTTCTGTTTGGATATGTTGAAGCCTGCAAGGATGATCTCTGTTTTCTGGTCATCAATCTCCACAGTCAGCCGGGGCCCATTTTTTGCAAGCTCCAAAACGTAGACCGGAAACAGGGAAATATATTCGATATTTCTGCGCGCTGCTTCGGGAATGTCTTCATACTTGTTTGTCAGACTGAGGGCGCCGCTTTCCTGCCGAAAGGCATAGATTTTTGTCATGCGCTCAGGGGCAGCCGCGGCAGGGGGTGCATCGGCTGCCTCTACCGTTTCGGAAGCATTATCAGTGCGGGCCGGCAGCTCGCGGTCTTGCGGCCCCGAAGCCTTTTGCACAGGCTTTTTAAACTGCTGAGACGGCTCAGGCTCCGAAGGCATCTCGGCACCAGGCATTTGATCTTCATCATCAGGAATAACAGTTTTTTGAGCCGGTTTTTTTACCACGCGAGGTGTCTCAGGCTCGACATCAACGGGTTCGTCCTGCGCCTGCTCTGCCGCCACAGGAGCACCTGGTACGACAGCCGGGCCTGATTCAGTTTCACCGGCGGGCGCAATTTTTACGACAAGACATCCCTTGCGCTCGCGGGCACTGAACTGACGTGCCGACTGACCGGCTTCTTCAGGGGATCCGAATTTGCCGATGCGAATTTTAAACTGCGTTTTACCGTTCTGCATCGGTACTTCCACGCAGTATGCGTCATAGCCTTTCTGGCGCAATTGATTGATTCTGCGTTCAGCCGAGCGCTTGTCAGGCTCCGTGTTTGTCTGGAGGGTAAACCAGAGCCCGTCGTCGTCGGGCTGCTGCACAGCCGTCTTTTTTTTCTGCTCAGGCATTTCACCGCGTTCCAGAGCAGTCACTTTTTCCTGCAGGCTGCTCGGGCGGGGGGGTTGTTCGGCATCCTGCACCGTTATCCGGACGGTCTTTTTGCCAGCGGCTTTTTTCTCGATTGCAGCGTCGGGCAGCACGTCACCGGTCGGTGCATCCTCACGGGCGGTAACGACCATGGCAGCAGCGCCCTCTTTGGCCTGATACTCTTTTGCCGCCGCAACTGCCGCAGGCCGGTTAGGGTATTTCCCGCACCGCAGCTTGTAGATTACTTTGCCCGTCTGCGTCGTGTATTCCGAAATATAGGCTTTGTAGCCGCGCTTGAGCGCTTTCTGCAGCTCGGCATCTGCCGTGAACTTATCAAGAATGGTCATGATCTGCAGTGTAAAGGATTGCGGGGTCACGGGTGCAAGTGCCTGCTGCGCATGTGCCGCGCCTCCAATCACGATGGCACACAGGGCGCCGCAGGCAAAAAAGCAGAGAGAAAAGTGGATTTTTTTCATAATGAAAGGGTATCCTCCTTTAAAGGTGCAGTACGGGGCATGCGTCGCTTCAGTCACATCCTTCTTGTCTTGTGTGTTTATACTTTTCGTCGTCACCTTTCAAGCAATTTTATCTGCTGCTGCATTGCCGCGCAGGCGCGGCGTGAATCAAAAAACTCTTTCTTTACAATGCCGTGATATCTTGATAAATTATTAAATACGCTGCTGCCAGGGGTGGGCACGTTTCAATTCGTGCAGTTCTCACCGCATATACCAGCACATGCAGAGGGTGTTTGTCACAGACCATGAACAGAAAAAAGGATAATGCCAGGGCAATCGTAGAGGGGATACTCAAGGAGATCGAAGAAAGGTCGGCTGCGGGCAAGCCCGATCCCGCCATCGCCAGCGGCTTTCAGGCGCACTTGCGCAAGATCGAGGACATGGTCTCCCTTGACTGCTCGCGCTCCATCCCTCAGAAATATTTCCCCCGCATCAGGGACATGCTCGGCGAAGAGATCATCGAGGTTCTTGACCCCGGCAAACTCGGCTCGCTTGTCTTTAAAAACCGCGAACGCATCCAGCAGGTGTATAAAAAGCTGTCCATTTTTCTGGAGCTGTACCGCCATGCCCTCAAAGAGGCGCAGGACAGCCTGTACGAGGTATTCCGCCTGCGGCGCGTGCAGCAGGAGATGGTCGAGTCACAGATAGCCCATGTGCAGGAAGTGGAGCTCTACGAGCAGCGCACGCTCCGGAGCCAGCTGCTTGTGGATATGCTGCTTGAGCCTTTTGAGGATGCCATACGCCGCATTATCGGCTTTCTGGGCGCCAAGCAGATCGATGTGTATCTTTTTGACGATGACCGGTTCCTGACCAATGAGCTTAAAACCGACGGCAAGGTTTTCACCTACAACAAGCAGCAGGAGGACACCCCGGACCTTCCCGAGGCAGTAAATTCCCCCACGTTTCAGGAGGTGCAGGAAACAATTTATGAAATTCCGCTCATGGTTGAGGGCCGGCAGATCGGCCACTATCGCATACGCCGCCAGATAATGGATGATTTCGACAGGGATCGCTGGATACAGGATGTTGGATTCATAACACCGGTTGCCGCCCGCATCATCGAGACCAACCACAACATGCTGCGCGCCCAGATGGTGTATACCGACGATCTCACGCAGCTCTACAATAAGCGCAAGCTGAATGAACAGATGGGCCGCCTGTTCAAACAGTTCAAAACAGGGCAGAAAAAGCTGTTCGTGGCGATGATCGATATCGATAAATTCAAAATACTCAATGACATCCACGGGCATCCCGTCGGCGACGAGGTTCTCAAGCAGACTGCCCTGCTTATACGTGACGGCGTGCCGTATGCCTACCGCTACGGCGGCGAGGAGTTCTGCGCAGTTTTTTACGGCCACGAAAAGCAGGACGTCATAGACGCCATGGAGAGCCTGCGCAAACGGATTGAAACGACTCCCTTCACGATTTCAGACCTGGAGCATCACATAACGATTTCAGCCGGTATCGCCGAGTTTGAAACCAGCATGAATGCCGTGATGGACGCCATCGACCGGGCTGACCAGGCCCTGTATGTCAGCAAGGAAGACGGGCGCAACCGCTGCACCTACTATGATGATGTCAAGGGACGCCTTGCCACGGAAAACAGCCGCCTGCGCCAGAAATATGCCCTGCTTGAGGAAGAGGTGGCACGGCTGCGCGAGGAAACGGCCGCCGGCAAAAAAGCCGGCAGAAGCCGCTGACCGGCTGGCCGTGCAGCCGTGACGCAGATGTGCCCTTCTGCGACAGCACCTGTTTTCAGTTGATCGCACTTTCATGGATGCAGCTACAGCACAGGCTCATAATAAAGAAAAGATCAGCATAGCCCGCGCCTCGGTTTTTGCCGCTCTGCTGCTCACGGGCATGAAGCTTGCGGTAGGGCTCTGGACCGGCAGTCTGGGCATACTGTCGGAAGCGGCCCACTCCGGGCTTGACCTCATGGCCGCGGCCATGACATGGTTTTCCGTCTCCGTATCAGACCGTCCGGCCGACGCAACCCATACCTACGGCCACAGCAAAATCGACAACCTGTCGGCTCTTTTTGAAACGCTGCTGCTGCTGCTCACCTGCATCTGGATCATCTACGAGGCTGTTCAGAGACTTTTTTTCAAGAATGTCGAAATTGAGGTCAACCTGTTCAGCTTCGGCGTCATCATCATAGCTGTTGTTATCGACTATACGCGGGGCACGGCCCTGGCGCGAACGGCCAAAAAGACGAAAAGCGCAGCCCTTGAGGCCGATGCCGTGCATTTTCTGAGCGATATCGCAAGCTCGCTTATGGTGCTTGCTGGTCTCGTATTCACCAAGTGGGGGTACCCCAAGGCCGATGCGCTCTGCTCCCTGGCCGTTGCCCTGCTGGTAATCTGGATCAGCTTCAGGCTCGGGAAAAAAGCCGTCGATGCCCTGACCGACAGCGCACCGGCTGAGCAGGTGGAGCAGGTGCGGCAGGCGGCGCTTGCTGTGCCGGGCGTGCGCAGGGCCTATGACATACGGATGCGGCTTGCCGGCGCGAAACAGTTTATCGATCTGAAAGTGTGCCTGCAGCCCAACCTTCCGCTTGGCTCGGTGCATGAGCGCACGGAAGACGTCGAGCGCGCCCTGCAAGCCCTGTTTGAGGATGCCGATATACTCGTGCATGCCGAGCCCGACGAGCCGGCTTCAGCCGGCATGGCTGAAACCGCTTTTCAGCTTGCGCAGATGCAGGGCATCAATATCCACGACCTTCAGGTGCACCGCTTCGACCGGGGCCTGCAGATGGATATGCATCTTGAATGGCCCTTCGAGACGACACTGGGCGAGGCGCACCGGGAAGCCAGCGCACTTGAGGAGAGGCTGCAGAAGCTGTTTCCCGAGCTGTCTGTCGTGCATTCGCATTTGGAAAGCATCTCTATCGAATATTGCCTGAGCAGGAAGGATGTCACCGGCAGCTGTCCCGATGAGGCCTCGGGCATAGCCAGTCAAGCCGGGATGGTTGCAGGGGTGCATGCCGTTGAGCAGCTGCTTATCCTTGAAAGCGACGGGCGCTGGCACATTAGTCTCACCTGTATGCTGGATCCCGGTATGCCGCTGCATGAAGCTCACCGGGTTGCAACCGAGGTTGAAGCCCGTATCAATGCTTTTTCAAAGCGTATCTGTTCGGTGATCGTGCATACCGAACCGGTGCCGTGATGTATTTCCTGCTGAATAATTTTGCCTCCCGGCCAAAAATTGTGGTGGGGGACTGGAAGTCAGGAGCCAGGGTTTAAGATTGTTGATCGTTTATCGTTCATAGTTTTTCGTTAACAACCAACGATCAACGACTAACGATCAACGACTAACGATCAACGACTAACGATCAACGACTAACGATCAACGACTAACGATCAACGACTAACGAACAGGGGGCAGAAGCCAGAAGCCGGAATTCAACAGGAAAAAGAAAACAGCAATAATATTTCAGGATATGATTGTCTGGAAGAATCAATGAAACTCCTTGAAGCCTATGGGGCTTCTATTTTGAATTCTGACTACTGAATGCTGACTACGGGCTTCTTTTTTAAATGACCTTAAACATAAATAAAGACTATTAGAAATACCAACAGACACTGTTCTAGAATCATACTTTTACTGCCCCATGGAAAGATCGGCCCCTGCAGATGGCTCAGAAAATTCTCCTGCTGAAACAGATCATTGCTACCCTGTGCGCCGTGCCGGACGCAGCTATGCGCACGCATATACTTGCCGAAAAGGTGCAGGGGCTTCCGGCTCCGCAGGCTGCGCAGCTTCTGCAGCTTATCATTACGGGAGCTTCGAGGCGCAAGGGCCCGTATTGCCTGGCTCTTGATGCGCTCAGCGTGCCCCTTCTCACGCAGCGCATGGGCAACCCCTTTATGAGCGATCTGTATACCGCTGCCCGGGATCAGGGGTTCGAGGAGCTTGTAAGCCTGCTTGCACGCCACGAGGCCAGCAGGACCGCAGATCAGGAAGCTGACCCGCAGGACGATCTGCCGGCAGGCGTTCGCATGTCGAGGGCAAAGACGCTGAATCGCAATGAGCTGGCGCGCATGCTTGCCGATACTGACCCGCGGGTCATCCGCACGCTTCTGCAGAATCCTGCCCTTACGGAATCAGATGTGCTGAAGCTGTGCTCGCGCAGGCCAGCAAGCGCTGATGCGCTGCGCGAGGTGTTCAGCAGCACTAAATGGTTTGCCCGCTACCATGTTAAAAAAGCGCTTGTATGCAATCCCTATACGCCAACCGATCTGGGGCTCAAAATTATACATTTTCTGATGGCGCAGGACGTGCTGTTTGTGGCCCAGTCCCTTGATCTGCATCCTGCGCTGCGTGAAATGGCGCAGCAGCGGCTGCAGGAAAACAGCTC
>CAYNVA010000163.1:0-12377 GCA_964400575.1 uncultured Thermodesulfobacteriota bacterium
GGGACCGGCCTCGGGAGAACAGGGCGGCAACATCGTTTTTACGGGAACACCGGCCGGGCTTCTGAAAAGCACGGCATCACTTACGGGAAAATACATGTCAGGGGCCCTTGCCATCAGCGCCCCCCGGCTGCGGCGCAGGCCCTCACCCGACTGCCGCCTGCAGGTTCGCGGTGCGGCCATGCATAATCTTAAATCACTTGATATCACCATACCTCTCGGGCTTCTTGTCTGCATAACCGGTGTTTCAGGCTCGGGCAAATCAACCCTTCTTGAGGACGTCCTGTATAAAACCCTGTCGCGGAGCGATAAAAAATCCGGCCTCTGCTTCTTTGAGGGAAACAATGCTCCCGAAACCGTGATTCTTATGGATCAGGGCCCCATCGGCAGAACCCCGCGCTCCAACCCGGTCACCTACATGAAGGCTTTTGAGGCCATACGGGCCCTGTTTGCCCAGACCGATGCCGCACGCGAGCGGGGCTATACAGCTTCAACATTTTCCTTCAACAGCCAGGGCGGCCGGTGCCCGCAGTGCCAGGGCGACGGCTATGAGATGGTGGAGATGCAGTTTCTGGCAGATGTGTATGTGACCTGCCCGGCATGCCGCGGCAGGCGCTACAGCCCTGAGGTGCTTGAAGTCACCTGGCAGGGCAAAACCATTCATGATGTTCTGGAGATGACCGTTGCTGAAGGCTTCGCAATCTTTGCCGATACGCCCAAAGTCTCATCCCCCCTGCGCATTCTCGACATGGTGGGCCTGGGGTACCTGCGGCTCGGGCAGCCTGCAAATACGCTGTCGGGAGGCGAGTCGCAGCGGCTGAAACTGGCATCATTTATCAGGCAGGGCAGCCAGGGCCGGACGCTCTTTCTTTTTGATGAGCCCACAACGGGGCTGCACTATGACGATATCGCCAAACTGCTGCAGGCATTCGACTACCTTGTACGGCAGGGCTATTCCATTATCGTCGTTGAGCATAATCTCGAGGTGATCAAATGCGCAGATCATCTGCTTGACCTGGGCCCGGAAGGCGGTCAGGCGGGCGGCAGCGTGGTGGCCCAGGGTACGCCGGATAACATAATGGCAGCAGAGGGTTCATACACGGGCCGCTTTCTAAAAGAATATGCCCTCACGAAAACAGCTGCGCAGCGCATCATAAAAAAACAGGCTCCGCAGAATGGCAACAACTGCATTGCCATTGAAGGGGCACGCGAACATAATCTCAAAAACCTGTCCCTCAAGCTGCCTCTGGGGCAGATGGTCGTGATCACGGGCCTGTCCGGCTCAGGCAAGTCAACCCTTGCATTTGACATTCTGTTTGCCGAGGGCCAGCGCCGGTTTCTGGAAACGCTGTCGCCCTATGCCCGCCAGTATATCACCCAGCTTGCGCGGCCCGATGTCGATGCCATCAGAGGGCTGCCGCCCACGGTAGCCATCGAGCAAATGCTGTCGCGCGGCGGCCGCAACTCCACCGTGGCCACCGCTACGGAAATCTATCACTATCTGCGCCTGCTGTTTGCCAAAGCAGGCCAGCAGCACTGCCCCGGTTGCGGCAGGCCCCTTGCCGCGCAAAGCCATCAGGACATCTGCCATGATATCGCCCGGAGCTTCGGCAGGGGCCAGGTGATGCTGCTTGCCCCGCAGGTGCGCGGCCGCAAGGGATTTCATAAAGACGTCATACAGCGGGCGCGCATGGAAGGCTGCAGCCGCATCCGCATTGACGGGGCCATCGTGGCGGTGGAAAACATCTTCGCCGTCAAGCGCTATCACGAGCATAAGATCGATTTCATCACCGCCGAATGCGCACCTGCAGCCCTCAGCGCCCCGCGCCTGCAGGATATGGTCAACCGTGCTCTCGGGCTGGGCAGGGGTGAAATGATGGTGCTGTCGCCGCAGGGCGATGAAAAATTCTACAGCATCAAAGCATCCTGCCCGGAATGCCGCATCAGCATGGAGGAGCCCGACCCCCGCCTGTTCTCGTTTAATAGCCCTTCAGGGGCATGCCCCCGCTGCGAAGGGCTTGGCACGGTTGCAGCTCTGTCGGCCGAGTTGATGATCACCGACCGCCACAAGTCAATTCATGACGGGGCCATACCTGCTCTTATCGCTCAGCAGGTACCCCAAGGGCTCAAAAAACGCATCATCGGCCGCATCGGACGCAGCCTCGGCATAGCACCCGATGAGCCCCTTGAGCGTGTGACACCCGCAAAATACAAAGCCCTGCTGCACGGCGCGAAATCCTTCCCCGGCCTTGCAGCGCTGTTTGAATCACCGCAAGCCGATGACGAATCGCAGCTGCAGGATTACATGGCCCAGTTTCATATCGAATCGAGCTGCCCGGACTGCGGAGGCACGCGCCTGAACCAGGCCGCCCGCTCCGTTCTCATCCGGGACAAATCAATCGCCGACCTTGCTGCCATGACAGCCCCGGTCTTGCTGGCATTCCTGAAAACGCTTTCGTTTTCGGGAAAACACCGGGCAATCGCCCGGCCCATACTGCAGGAGCTTGTACCCAAGCTTCAGCTGCTGGACAAGGCAGGGCTCTCCTATCTCAGCCTTGACCGCAGCGCCGACACGCTTTCGGGCGGCGAGGCCCAGCGCATGCGCCTGGCGGCGCAGGTGGCATCAAACCTGCGGGGCGTTGCCTATGTGCTGGACGAGCCCACAATCGGCCTGCACCCCCATGACGGCAAAAAGCTCATCAGCATCATCCGGGAGCTGCAGCAGAAGGGCAACAGCGTCATCATCGTTGAGCATGATGAAGAAACGATACGCAGCGCCGACTATATTGTCGATCTCGGGCCCGGCGGCGGCATGCATGGCGGGAGTGTGGTGGCTGCGGGAACACTTGCCGAAATACTAAAAAACCCGGATTCAATCACCGGTGCATGGCTTTCAGAAACAGCACGGCGAACCGACACCCGCCGGTCACGGCCGCTTGCGGGCTGCGCGCATATCACCCTGGTTGGCGCCCGCGAACACAATCTGCAGGACCTTACCGTCGCCATCCCGCTGGGCCGTCTCACGGTGGTAACCGGCATTTCCGGGTCGGGCAAAACGACCCTTGTGCGCGAGACCCTCTACAAGGGTCTGCGCAAAAAGCTCGGCCAGTATTTCGGCTCTACCGGCAGCCACAGGGATATTGCAGGCGCTGAACAGGTCAGGCGCGTCGTTGAAATCGACCAGTCGCCCATCGGTAAAACGCCCCGTTCGGTGCCGGCGACGTATGTGGGATTCTACGATGACATCCGCAAGCTCTACGCTCTTGTGCCCGATGCGCGCATGCGCGGCTACGGTGCAAGCAGGTTTTCCTTCAATGTCAGCGGGGGGCGGTGCGAAAAATGCTCGGGCCAGGGCAAGCTCCGGATTGCCATGAACTTTTTGCCGGACATGTATGTGGATTGCGACGAGTGCCGCGGCAACCGCTTCAATGATGAAACCGCTCAGATTCTTCTCAAGGAAAAAAATATCTCGCAGGTTCTGTCCATGACCATCGAGGAGGGACGGGAGTTTTTTACCGGGTTCTCAGCCATACACCGGCCGCTGGATATACTGCAGCGCATGGGGCTGGGGTATCTGCAGCTCGGGCAGCCAAGCCCCACGCTCTCCGGCGGCGAGGCGCAGCGCATCAAAATCGCCGCCGAGCTGTGCAAAAACGACCAGGGCGCAACGCTCTATGTTCTTGATGAACCCACAACGGGCCTGCACCCCGCTGATATTGAAAAGCTCATGATCGTGCTGCAGGAACTGGTCGAGCTCGGCAACACCATGGTCATCATTGAGCACAACCTCGATGTGATCGATCAGGCCGACACCATCATCGACCTTGGCCCCGGCGGCGGCGCAGATGGGGGCAGAATAGTGGCCGCAGGCCCCCCCGGTGACGTTGCAGGCGGTGATTACAGCGAGTCGCTCACGGCACAGTATCTGCGCGAGCATAGCAGGCGCCATGCAGGCCCGTAAACCCAATGCTTGTGAATCAAGAGAAAACTCCCGTAAACAAAACGATTCCTGTCATTCTGGCTTGTCCAGAATCCTGCGCGGGATAGAGCATTTAACTTTTTACTGTAGACTATTCTTTTCCTGTCATCTCGACCGCAGGGAGAGATCTTTAAAGATTTCTCATCCCGAAAGCTCTCGGGATTCGAAATGACAAACATTGCCCGTCCCCCGATGAAGCGGCAAGCATGCCGGGCCATACAAACAGCACGCCCCCGGTGTCGTGCAGCCGGGGGCTTTTTTATGAACCGTGTAATTTTCAGCGAACTATTTTTCCCGGGGTATATATTTCCCCGGAAGTGTGTTTCGCCAACTTGCTACGCAGCACGCCTGCAAATCGGTTTAGAAAATTGCCCCTGCCCAGAAAGGGAAAAAAGGGTTTCTTGCGGGTGCCTATATTCTCAAGCTCACGATGAATGGCTATATTGTCGGGATCAATCTGCAGGCCCTTGCGAAATGCCTGCAGGGCATTTTCCCGGCGCCCCTGCATAAGATAGACCCGGGCGAGATTATAAAACAGTTCCACAGCTGTGCAATCCGGGTTAATGGCCCCCTCGCACAGCTCCTCGGCCTCTTTAAGCTTTCGCATCACCAGGGCCAGCAGCAGCCCGCAGTAGGAAGCATACCGGGGTTCCCGGGGGTTGATCTCGCAGGCTCGGGAAAACAGCCTCCTTGCCTCCTGCAGTTTCTTCTGCCGGTAGCATGCAAGCCCCAGCTTGAACAGCGTTTCAGGGTCTGTCTCGTCAATGAGAACAGTGTCAATGTCCTGAAGACGCAGCGTGAAAGGATCGGTATCGTTGCCAGCCATGGCTTACCCTGTAATGCAAAATGTTATGACAGCGCCATTTCCAGGACAGATGAAATCGCATTATTCAGCAGCAGCGCTTGAAAAATCATGCCCACCGTGATCATACTCTAATACTCTAAAAATTTATAACAAAATATGTTTTTTGTCAAACCGCTAAAATTTCTACATTGCAGGCCGCGGGAAGCCCGGCAGAATCGAGAGGCACCTTCACGGAAAGCACGGTGCAGTCATGCTGCAGAGCATAGGGCTGCCGGTGTTTATGGCAGAAAAATTCGAGGGCCCTGCCGCCTGACCAGGTCCTCATCCAGCAGATGCAGTATAACCGCTTTGACTCTTTCAGAATCTTTGCCTGTTTTTTTAATCAGCATTGCTTCGGTGCAGGCCTGATGCATGAGCAGAATCTTAATAATCATACCCCGAATTTCGCGGTTGGAGCCCTTAAATGGGCTCTGGCGTGCATACCGGGCGCTGTTTCGGGACGGATTACCGCAGGATTTTTTCAGCATCACGCCATAGTCCATGAGAGCATTATACCAGCGCCGGGGATTGCGGCGGTAGAGCGTCTTTTGGATAAACGGCAGCAGGTCGCCGTCCGGTACGCTGGTACGGCCGGCAAAGAAAAAATGAATGTAAACGGCGCGGATATTAGTTTCAATGACGATGCGGGGCTGATTATAGGCAAACACGCACACGGCCCGGGCCGTATAGGGTCCGATGCCGGGAAGCTGCTCAAGTGACTCCTGCGAGTCCGGAACCCTGCCGCCGCAATGCTTCATGATAGCCTCGGCGCACTTTTTAAGCGCCTGTGCCCGCCGGTTATACCCGAGGCCCGACCAGGCTGCCAGCACCTGCTGCAGGGGCGCCCGGGCAAGAGCGGCAGGGTCGGGGAACCTGCCGATAAACTCCTGGTATTTAGGCAGCACCCGGTCGACCTGCGTCTGCTGAAGCATGAATTCCGACACCAGAATCAGATACGGATCAGTGGTGGTGCGCCATGGCAGGTCTCGGCCGCAGCGACGGTAATGATCAAGAATGGTTTTCTGGAAACAGCGGACACCATCGGCTGGAAGCAAATCCGGCGCACTATGCACGGTCTGTTTCATGGCAGTTTCATTGTCCCCCATAGTAGGCATGAGGCCAGAGCGCATTGCAGGCAGCGCCAGCAAAAAACGATCCATCAAAATCGGGCTGTACCAGTAAACACGATACCTGAAAAAGCAATGCCGGGATCCTGATGGAACACTTATTTTACCGGACTGCGGGGCCGCACCTGATAGCGCACTGTCACCGTATCATAAGCATCAGCTGCAAGCTTTGCCGATGCAGACTGAAGAACCACGCGCGCCTTGAATTCGCCGCTTTGCGTAATACCCTCCAGCGGAATCTTTTCAGTATAGACAGTCACATTTTTTTCCAGGGCATGCTTGCCGCAGATGACATCGATCTTGGAGGGCGCAACATCTGCGGTGACCATAATGAGCTGCTCGGGCAGTTTCCCCGCCCAGTCGACCTGCACTGAAACAGATTTTTCTTCAAGCTCGTCAAGGGTGACCTCAATTGAGGCCGGCTCGACCTTTTTAAGATAGACGCCCGGCGGCAGCGACACCTGCCCCGGTGAAATGGACAGCCTGTTGCGCCCGACCGTTGCATCACCGAGGTCAATCTGCACGCGCACCTGTTCGGGCTGCACCGATTTCAGCAGCGTCCCGGAACCGCTCAGCTGCAGATGCACGGTCGAGGCCGAGGCGTCGATAATATCAATTGACTGGTTGCGATTGGTAAATTCAAGGGGAACATCGATGCCCATAAGCGTGTCGCCGCTGCGGGTAAAGCTGAACCAGATGATGGCCACCGTAATAAGGGATGCAAGGGCTGCAAAACGCAACTCGCGTTTGCCGCGGCGCCGCGGCTGCCGGTGCTCATCGAGCTCCATGAGATGATCCTCAAGCAGTTCTACAAGCCGTTCCCAGCCCGATACGCGCTCGATCTGATCGCCCTTTGCAGCTGAAACATCGCCCCGCTCCTCCGACACGACCACCACCAGGGCATCGGTCTGCTCGGCAAGACCGGCTGCGGCGCGGTGCCTCGTGCCGAAAAACGACGGCATATCAGAACGGCTCGACAGCGGCAGAACGCCGCCAACCGTCGTGACCCGGTCCCCCACGATTATGGCGGCGCCGTCATGGACAGGATTGCCCTGCCAGAAAATACTCACCAGCATCTCCCGCGAAACCAGCCCCTGCCAGGAAATGCCGTTGCGGATAAAATCGGCCAGATCGTCTTTTGACTGCAGCACGATGATCGCGCCTGTTCTTTTGCGCGCGAGCTCGAAAGCCGCATCGGCAACGATTCCTATCGTGCCGCGCATTTCGCGCTGGGGTGATCCCCAGAAAAAAGCCCGCAGGTTGCGCACCTGGAGCACCGAGCGGATTTCATTGCGGAACACCACGATGATGATGAGCGCAGCGGCTGCGGTGATGCCCTGAATGGCCCAGCTGGTGATGATGAGGCCCAGAAATTCGGCAACGCTTTTTGCCAGCAGCAGCAGGGAAATACCGACAAGCACCCGCCAGACGGCCGTGCCGCGAAACAGCACATACAGGCGGTACAGGATGTAGCTGTTGAGCAGGATGTCGACAATGTCCTGCCACCGGATGCTTTTTAAAAAGGCTGCAAGCGACTCGACCATGGCGCTTAATCCGTCACGCTGAACCGGACAACATCCAGGCATTTGTTGTCGGCTCCCAAAATTTCGACCCGCCATGGCCCCTTGTCGGTTTCGCGCAGCTGCATGGTGGAATAGATCTTCCAGCTGGGCGGTTCCAGCGTAAGCTTGCGCCTGGTTACAAACCGGTCGCCATGATACCAGACATGGAAAACTGTGGACTTCTCCGGGACATACTCAAAATAGCAGAAGCAGAACACCTTGCCGTCGGCAGCAGAAAAAACAACAGCCCTGTTTTCAGGACCGGCATCGGAAACCTGCTCGCACATATAGGCGGCCGTCAGGCGAAGGCCGTCACGGGAAAAGGCCGCAGCAGGCAGGCAGCACAATAAAAACACGGCGGCAATGATGCTGGCTTTTTTCATCAGATTCCTTTTTCTTTCCTGGCTATTTCCTGGGCCCTATTCCCTCGCGCCTATTGGCTTTGTCTGCAGCTCATTGCCGAACCAGACCACCCGCTGCGGAAAGGGGATTTCCATACCCTCCCGCTCCAGCTCGGTCTTGATGCGCCACAGAAGTTCCTTCTTGGCGCCATACCATTCCGCCACAGGCGCCCAGATGCGCACGGCGATAGTAACGCAGTTGTCGCCCAGCGTCTCTACAAACACCACCGGTTCGGGATATTTCAGGGCAAAGGGATACTCGTCGATGACATGCTTGATGACGGCAATAGCCTTGTCAGCATCATCAGAGTAGCGGATGCCGACGGTATAGTCGATGCGGCGAACAATGTGGTTTACATAGTTGACGATGGGGGCCGTAAAAATCTTCTCATTGGGAATGCGCACAAACAGACCGTCAAAGGTGCGCAGCGTCGTTGAAATGATACGGATATCCTCAACAAAACCGGCGTAGTCGTTGATGCTCACCTGATCACCGATCTTTATGGGCCGCTCGATCATGAGGAAAATGCCCGAGATGAGATTACCGACAATGCTCTGGCTGGCAAAGCCGATGACCACGCCGGCGATGCCGCCGGCCACCATGAGGCCCGAAAGCTTGAACCCGAGCGCACCCAGGGCATAGATTACGGCAACGGCCACGATGCTCCAGTTGATGAGCTTGACAGCAATCTCAAGATTGTCCTTGCGTATTTTGTCTTTGAACGCCCGGCGCATATAGGCTGCCACCAGCCGTGCCGCGATAAAGGCAACCGCTACCACCAGAACGGCCACAAGCCCGTCGAGAACCGAAACCTTTTTATACAGATGCATATCAAGCAGTTTCAGAAACGCTGTGTTCATATGCCGTCCGTCATGACAAATTTAGGAAAAAGCACCACGAGCTTGCGCGCCGTATACAGTTCCAGGGATTTGATCATGTGCTGCTTCAGGGGCATATCCTTAAAATCGGTCTGGGCCGTTGTCGCTCCCGTCACCTCCATATCGGCCTTCATGCCCACCAGGTCGTCATTATAATACAGCTTCATGCCATAGGCGCTGAAAACAGCTTTATTCACTTCAACCCAGGAACCTGTCCCGTTCACCAGCTTCAGCTCCATAACCCCTGCATGCAGCCTTTCGGGACAGGGCGCCGTGGTGCCCACAGGCGTGCTCCAGTAGCGGCACAGGATGCCGTTTCGCGGATCCCCGTACAGCGTATACTTCTGACGCGCCAGGGTAAAAATATCCAGTGTCTCGACCTCTCCATGCTCCTGCAGGAAAACGCCTATTTCGACCGGGAATGTGACAAACACGATGCTTGACGTTTTTGGCGCCAGGGCCACCGGGCGCTGAAAATCAAGATATAAATACGGGGTCAGGTCCCTGGGCAGGCTCAGCGGCTCAACCGGATTGATGACAATACTGCCGCGGCCGCCCCCGAGCAGCAGCTTTTCTGCCGTCTCATCGCCCAGCTGCCGCCGGTACACGACTGCACTGTCAAGCCGCTCAAGGCTGAGGCCGATGCCATCAGACTGGAGACTGATAGGAATATCGTAGGTTCCGTACATAAAAAATTGCCCTGCGTTTTATTACACCGGCCTAGCCTACCATACTTTGGTCTGTCGTTCATCTTATTTCCCTGCAGGCTGAAGCCGGGCTCGCTCTTTTTGAAAAAGGTGAAGAGCGCCGGCATACTCGGGGAAACCCACAAGGCCTGCACAGCTCCTGTCCTGAGGTTTATTCCATGATCATTCTCCTGCAAGCACCGCCGCTCCAGTGCCCTGGAACCATTTTTTACGATGCTCGATTTTGACGGGCTCTGACCTGAAAAAAGAATTTCCCGACACTCCTCTATGGTGATATACTAAAAAAGTAAAGGCATTAACTGCCGGCAGCACCCGAGTCTGGCAGAGTTTTTAAAAAAAATAATTGCCTGCGCCATCATCGTTGTAAAACCCTGGGCAGACCCGCAGGACCCCTGCCGGTTCAGGAGCATCGCATTGCATGAACGATAAAGACTTTGATGCCGAAACAGCTCTTAACAGTGACGATCTGGCACAGGCTGACAAGCATGCCGACCACGCAGGCGATACCCGTGCGTCCATCGTCTTTGCCGTCATGCAGCTCAACCGCACACCGCAAGACGCCCCTTATGAAAACAAAAACGATTTCATCGAGGTAATCAAAAACGCCGACTTCGGCACCTGGCAGGCCGGCGCAACCATTATCGAGAAGGGGAGCCCGGGCGACCGGCTCTACGTGATACTTGAAGGCAGCGCTGTTGCTACCCCCTGCGAGGGCGAGCCGGCCGTGCTCGAAAAAGGTAATCTTGTGAACCCTCTGTCGCTGCTGACAGAGGAGCCCTACAGCTCGACCGTCGTTGCCGGCGACTCGGGCGTATCGATGCTTGCCATAAAAAAAGAAACCCTGCTCGGGAACCCTGCCGTCTACCGGAGCCTGCTCGGCCGGGGCCTTGTCATCAGCGGCAACAGCTGCGACTATGAACTCGGAGAAAAGCTCGGAGAAGGTTCTACGGGACATGTGTATGCAATTCAGGGGCACAAGCTGTGCGCCAAAATATACCGCTCGCGGCCTGACGCCGGCAGCGCGCCTCCAGTGGCCATACCTGAGGACATACTGCGGCTGCGGCATCCCAATATCGTGAGCATGCATGAAAACGTCAGCGCACACGGGTCGCAGTTCATCGTCATGGATAGTGCCCGGGGCATCACCATAAAGGGCAAAAACGGCGCACCTGCGCATTGCCGGACTCTGCGCCAGATGATGGAAATATTTCAGTCCGAGCAGCAGCAAATCTCCCTTGAGATGACGGCAAAGGTATTTCGGCATGTGGCGGCAGCCCTGCTCTATATTCATGAGCAGGGCTTTGTGCACCGCGACGTAAAGCCCGAGCATATTTTCATCGACGTCAGCGACAATGATATGTCTTTCATGCTGTCGGACTTCAGCCTGGCCTTCCCCATCAGCACGCGGCCCGGAAAAATAGAGGGCACACCGCATTACTGCCCGCCCGAGGCAATCGATATCGGCCGGCCGGAAACAATAATTACCGGCAACGCCGACTACTATAGCCTTGCAGCCGTCTGCTTTGAACTTCTCACCGGCCAGACGGTCTTTGCCAGCTCCAACGTGCTGGAGCTTGCGCAACAGCATCTTGAGGCCGAGCCAGACCTGTCGCGCCTGCCGGCAGAAACCCCCATCTGGCTGGGGAAATTTATTGAGCAGGCTTTGAAAAAAAACCCCGCCGAACGCCCCCTGAAGGAAGACATGGAAAAGCTCATAACAGTGGCATAAGCAAGCACGATCTGCTGCCTTGCGTCGCAGGCACAGGCGACTCTGAATGGCGGCAGGGGCTGTACCTGATAGCGTACGCATCTTGTATCAAGCCGACGTACCTGCTATAAGATTTATTGCTTAGGACGACCTCACAGCGGATATACAAAGAGGCCGGATGCATATACGCATCCGGCCTCTTTTACAGGTGACTCAATAAAAACTGGCTTACATGAAAATTTCAGCAACAGGAATAAATGACTGCAGCGCCTTATATGAAAAGGCTTTCAGCATCGGATTTTTCTCAAGAGAGGCGTTGATGGCATCTGCGTTATTATAATAAATATTTATGATCCGCTTGCCAAAGGCGCTTTTTGCCAGCACCTTATCACGGAACTGCCGCAGCGTTGCCAGGCGAGGATCAGCATCGCCCAGAACCTTTGCCGCCGGGCATGTACTGGTAGAACAAACTACAGTCACAACATCCTTATCGCCATGGCAAGACATGCAATTGCCGGTTGAATGCTTGCTAACCAGATTGCACGAGCCTACTTTACCCGCGGGGTGACAGGCAGCGCATTTGGATGGGGTCACATTCCCAGCCCCGCCACTTGCACTAGGATGGCAGTTAGTGCAGGTAGTATGGCCAGCGCCCGCATGCAGGGTCTCTTTCGTATGACAGGTGGTGCAACCTTGGTTCACATTGCTGTAGGCGAAACCGTTCTGCACACACACAAACATAAAACATGAAACCACTGCAAAAGCCAAAATATGTTTTTTCATTCAATCTACCCTTTCTCTAAAAATTTTAATTTTTTGTTATAACTAAAACCTAATTAAATTATTATGGTTTGTTTATATTAATTTTATATTATTTATAATCTTAAACTTTTTACTCTACAAGTCTACACAATTAATGGAATCAAAAAAGCTCTTTGTCAAGAGCACGGCTTCTATTTTTTATTGTGCTCATTCATGTAAACAGTTTAGAGCATTTTTCTTTTTTATTGTAGCCACGAGCCCTTATGGTGAGCTTTTGATTCGTTTGCCCGTGCTATATTCTCGCAAGAGAACCCCGCAATGATATCATGCCAATCGCTCGAACCGCACGGGCTGCTCTCACCAAAAGTTCACCTGTGCGCATATGGCTATAGTATTTTGAAAAATGCTCTA
>CAYNVA010000164.1:0-2603 GCA_964400575.1 uncultured Thermodesulfobacteriota bacterium
GGTGTTTAAAATGATTGTGCCATTTCCTGTGCTTTGGCAATGGCTTGGGCCCGTTTCTCTTTTGCGACGTCAGGCCCCTGGTTAAGGGTGGGCCCGATGGTCAGCAGGCGGATATCAATGAACCCTATAAAACCAAGAATCAGTTTAAGATACTTAGTCTGGAAGTCATAGGCTTCATAGGGTGTGCCGGCAGGATATTCGCCGCCGCTCGAGCAGGCTAAGAATATCGGTTTCTATTTAACCAGCCCGTCATAGCCTCCTTCCTCAGTAACGTTAAACGTGTAGGTGGGCTGCACCAGAATATCAATATACTGCTTGAGACGGTAGGGGATGGAGAAGTTCCACATGGGCACAGCCAGCACATACTTGTCAGCGGCTTTAAACTCGGCAATGAGCGCCTCCACCGTGCGCCAGGCTGCGCGCTCTTCATCCGTGTGCTTTAACCCGTGCATGATAGTGTATTTCGCCTGCACGGCAAGCCCGTCAAAAGGCGGCAGGTCTTTCTGAAAGAGGTTCATGGTAATGATTTCATCTGTTGGATGCAGCTTCCGGTATGACTCAATAAACGCATTAGCCACAGCTATTGAGTAGGACCGCTCGATACGCGGTGAAGCCTGAATATATAGCACGGTACTCATAATTACCTCCTGTGAAAAATTAAAGTTGTATTTGTATTAATAAGTACCACAACGATTGCAGAGAAGAAAATGTTTTAAAGCTGCTAATTTACCAGAAGATTTAATAAATATTAAAAAAGCTGCAACGCTGTTCGTCTTTCTGGTATCCCGGCGCTATCCATCATGACTGCCTTCCAAACACTATATCTTGGGCGGCATACCCTATTGACACACTACATATATTACCCTATACTGTTACAAAACCTGCCTATAGCTCAGAATATCCAGCGGACATAAAATATGGAGCAGAACATGGCGCGCAAAGAAATTGCCATAAAAGAAATACAGACTATAGAGAAAGAAGAAACATCCCGGATTCCGGCAAAGGGTAAACATCACACTCATGAAACTGCCGAAACCATGGCGGCGCGGCAGCGCGATATCTCGGTATCGGAATTCTTCGCCAAGAACCGGCATCTCCTGGGGTTCGACAACCCCAGGAAATCTCTGCTGACGGCGATAAAAGAGGCGGTAGACAATTCCCTTGATGCCTGCGAGGAGGCGGGGATTCTGCCTGAAGTGCTTGTCGAGGTTGAGGACCTGGGCCGGGACCGGTTTCTGATAATTGTTCAGGACAATGGCCCGGGGATTGTAAAAAAGCAGATCCCCAATATCTTCGGCAAGCTCTTGTACGGCTCGAAGTTTCACCGCCTGAAAATGAGCCGCGGACAGCAGGGCATCGGCATCAGCGCTGCCGGCATGTACGGCATGCTCACCACCGGAAAGCCGGTTGAAATCACCAGCCGCACGCATAAGACTAAACCCGCCCATCACTTCCGACTGCAGATCGACACTAAGAAAAACAAACCGGAGATCATCAGCGACCGGGAAACAGAGTGGGACGTTGAACACGGAACGCAGGTTGCGATTGAGCTTGAGGGCAAGCACACACACGGCAAGCAGTCAATAGATGAATATTTGCGCCAGACCGCGATTGCCAATCCCCATGTGAGGATAATTTACAAGGAGCCGGGGGGCGAGACCATTACCTATGAGCGTACAAGCCATGAGCTTCCCGCGCACACCCAGGAAATAAAGCCCCACCCGCTTGGGGTCGAACTCGGTGTCATGCAGGCGCTGCTGAGGGACACCAAGGCGCGCAACCTTGCAGGGTTTTTGCAGCATGAATTCTCCCGTGTTTCACAACGCGTTGCCGAAGAAATCTGCGCTAACGCGGGCCTGTCGCCGAACGCGCTGGTATCGCGCGTCAGCCACGCGGACATTGAAAAGCTGCTTGAGGGGATCTCAAAGACAAAGATCATGAACCCGCCCACCAGCTGTGTTGCACCCATAGGCGAGGAACAGCTTATCGGGGGGCTCCAGTCCGTAGTGCCGGCGGATTTTTATGCATCAACGACCCGACCGCCCGCGGTGTACCGGGGCAACCCGTTTATCATTGAAGCCGCGATTGCCTATGGCGGAAGCGAGCAGGAGGGAGATGCGCCGGCCCGGGTGCTGCGCATGGCCAACCGTGTGCCGCTTCTCTATCAGCAGGGCGGGTGCTGCGCCTACCAGTCGGTAGTGCAGACCAATTGGCGCAACTACAGCCTGAGCCAGCCGCGCGGCTCTTTGCCACTGGGCCCGCTTACCATTGTCGTACACATGGCCTCGGTCTGGGTGCCGTTCACCAGTGAATCAAAGGAGGCCATCGCGAGCTATCCGGAGATCGAGGAGCAGATTATTAAAGCACTGCAGGACTGCGGCAGGAAGCTGAAAATATATCTCTCGCACAGAAGGCGCGAGACCGACGAGCAGCGCAAGCATGACTATATCACAACCTATATTCCCCACATCGGCATCGGCCTGCGGGAGCTGCTGGGCTTTTCTGAAAAGGAGGAGCAGAATGTTGTGCAGACTCTGACCGGGCTGCTGGAGCGGCACCGGGAATAGCGCTAATGTACAGGAAAAAGCGTGAACAGCAGCACG
>CAYNVA010000165.1:0-5227 GCA_964400575.1 uncultured Thermodesulfobacteriota bacterium
GCCTCTTGTTGTCAGAGGCTGCAGTGCATTTTTACAGACGGGTAGCCAAGCAGCCGAAGTGTAAAATAGCCGTAGGATGAACGGCTGTCATCGGTTACGTGAATGATCGTTTGAGTCTCGCCCGTGATGCCCAGTTTTTTGAAACCATATGTGATCCCTTAAAATTGACGGCTTTTTCTGTTTGGGAACAACCAGGGGACATTCATGAATAAATAAGTAAATGCCTTGATAAGTCTGTTACCCTGCGCCAGGGGCTGCTTGACCTCAAAGCCATGCTTTCCCCCCCCCCGTTCACCTGGTGTATCCCTGCTCTGTGCCTCGGCCTGCACGTAAGACATTTGGATTGACTTGCAATCTCCCGGAGTCTATATTCGCTCACTCATCGAGTATTTTTTCACCTGTTTTACGAATGGATGCTGATTGCAGGTAATTTCAACTGTTGCGGTGGGTAGATGCCAACATTGATGTTTGTGTGCACAGCCAATTTATGCCGCTCCCCTATTGCGGCAGTCCTGTTCAGGCAATGGCTGCAGCGGCAGTCAGTCTCCGGGGACTGGCATGTGCTTTCCTGTGGTGTCTGGGCCAAGGAAGGCTCATCCCTGCCAACGACTGTTCAGCAGTCTTTGCTTGCCACGGGCATTGATTTGACGCAGCACCGCACCTGCCGCGTAACGGCCGATTGTCTGGCAGGTGCTGACCTGATTTTGTGCATGACCAGATTGCATAAAGAAGTTTTGCATGCTGAATTTCCTCAGTTTGCCGGGCGTATTCATCTGTTGAGCCAGATGATCGGGCAGGCCGATGATGTGCTTGATGTTGAAGCTTTTACCCCTGATCAATGTGCTCGTGTTGTCAAAGAGCTGACCGGGATTATTGAACATGCCGGAGATCATATTCTGGCCATGCTGCAGCTCTGAACAATGCAGCCGCGCACACTGCGCATCAGCCGGGGCCTTATAACGGCACGGCAAACACACACGGGAGAAAATTATGGCTAAAGTCATCGTACCGCAACCAAACGCCAAAGAGCTGAAAGCCTTTAACATGGCAGGCATCAGCATGCGCACAAGCATGACCGAGGATGAGTTTGTCCGGATGGCTGTAGCATATCTCGGCAGCCACAATGTGCTGCATCTGGCAACCTGCAAAGATAATGAGCCGCGGTGCACGCCGGTTGAATATTTCAACAACGGCCTCATCGTGCACATGTTCTGCGAAGGCGGCGGAAAGATCGCCAACATCAAGGCACAAGGCAAGGTAGCCTACAGCATCGCTGACCCGTATGACCCCGGCGCTGATTTTTTCGGGGCTTCCGGCATGCAGGTCTGGGGTGTTGCCAGCGTTTTCAAAAAAAATGAGGACATCAATCGCTTTCGTGAAATACGGGCGTACTCGCGGTATTTGAAACAGCTTGAAGAGCAGGGGCTTGGGGAGGCGGCTGATTCCTATAATTTCAACATTATCACCATAGCGCCGTACAAAATCCGCCGCCTGTGCTACCGTGAGGGCCTGCGCAATGTGATCTGGAAACAAGATGCATAAGGTTGTTGATCGTTTATCGTTCATAGTTTTTCGTTAACAACCAACAACCAACAACCAACAACCAACAACCAACAACCAACAACCAACAACCAACAACCAACGATCAACGACTAACGAACAGGGGGCTCAAAATTTTTTATTGCTTTTTCGTTGATAATCCAAAATAGTTCTTGACATAAAGGTACGGTAATTATATATTAGGAAATGAAACATTTAGAATTCTTAAAGGAGGTATATATATGGATAATAAGGTTTTAATGGAAAAAGTCACTGAAATTGAAGAGCACATGATTGAGGTGCGCAACCTTTTCGTGCAGATATTCAACAAAATGGTCAAGGGCAGCCGGCGTATAAGCGATATGCCCGTGACCTTGTCGCAGATGAAGGCGCTCACGGCCTTTCACGAGGATCGCGAGTACACTATGACTGAGCTGAGCAAGAATGCTCTGGTAAAGATGCCCAGCATGACCGAAATGGTTGACCGGCTTGAAGCCGAGGGCGTGCTTCAGCGGATGCGCGATACCAAGGATCGACGTGTGGTCAATGTGGCCCTGACTGATATGGGCAAAAAAATTCATTCCCAGTTCATCGGTCGGCGTCGCGATGAGATGGGGAACCTGTTCGGCAAGCTGACGGTTAAGGATCAGGATGAGCTGCTTGTATCTTTGCGCAAGGTTTCAGGCGTATTGAAAAAGATAACAAAACCCTAACAACTACATGCGGAGAGCATCATGCGTCAGATAGCACTCTATGGTAAGGGCGGCATAGGAAAGTCGACGGTCGCATCCCATCTATCCTATACTTTTGCCGAGCGCGGTTTGAAGGTTCTGCAGATGGGGTGCAGCCCGAAAAACGACAGCACCTATCTGCTGCTGCCCGACTTCCCTCCGACCATCCTGGACGTGCTGCGCAAAAACGATTTCATGTACGACGACCTTGAGCCCAAAGACATCATCACCGAATCGCCCCTGCAGTTTGCAAACGGCGGGAAAATTTACTGCGCCGAGAGCGGCGGGCCCGAGCCGGGCGTGGGCTGCGGCGGCAAGGGTGTGGTTGAGGCGATAGAATCGCTCAAAAAACTTAATATACTCAAAGCCCTCGGCATAGATATAGTTATCTATGATATCCTGGGCGACGTGGTCTGCGGCGGCTTCTCCCTTCCCATTCGACAGGGGTTTGCGCAGGAGACCTATGTGGTCACCAGCGGCGAATTCGAGGCGCTCTATCAGGTGACCAATGTGTGCAAGGCGATCAAGCGCTTTGACGCCCGCGCAGGCTCAAAGCTCGGCGGCCTGATCGTAAATCTGCGCCGTGTTAAGAACGAACTGCAGATGGTGACTGATTTTGCGCACAAGCTCGGAACGCAGATCGTCGGCGTCATTCCCTACAGCCAGACCGTGAAGCAGTGCGGAGGGGAGGGCCAAACAGTGTTCCAGTGTTCTCCGGATTCCGATGAAGCACAGCTCTATCGCGGAATCGGGCAGAAGGTGTTCGACAATCAAAATCTTGTAATTCCCAATACCTTAGAATTTGAAGAACTCTACGAGTGGTGGCTGCCGTATATAAAATAGCAGGCATGCCGGCAGGCTTGCAAGCCATGCAAAGAGTGCGCATGGCGTCATAATGGTACATAAATCATCCAGAGAGAGGTGGTAACCGTGCGCCAAATAGCGATTTACGGCAAGGGCGGCATCGGCAAATCGATGGTGTCATCCCATATTACCTATGCCCTTGCTACAAAGGGGCTGCGGGTGCTGCATGTCGGGTGCGACCCCAAGCATGACAGCACGCGCCTGCTTCTGAACGGCAAAATGGCGCAGACCGTGCTTGGCACCTTGCGCAAAAAGGACTTTGATGTAAAGAACCTTTTGATGGATGAGGTGGTTTTTCCAAGCCCCCTCAACGACACCTGCACGGGCATGATTTTCTGCGCCGAGAGCGGCGGGCCTGACCCCGGCCTTGGATGCGGCGGCAAGGGCGTGGTGGAGGCAATCGAGGCTCTCAAGTATCTCAATGTGATGGAGGTGCTCAAGCTTGATATGGTGCTCTACGACGTGCTCGGAGACGTGGTGTGCGGCGGTTTTTCCATGCCCATCCGTGAGGGCTATGCCAATGAGGTATATATTGTGAGCAGCGGCGAGCTGGAGGTTCTTTTTGCCGCATCCAATATCTGCAAGGCCGTGTCGCGGTTCAATTCCCGTTCAGGTGTTCAGCTCGGAGGCATCATAGGCAATGGCCGTGAGCTGAAAGACGAGCAGACTATTCTTGATGAATTTTCCCGCAAGCTCGGCAGCCATCTTGTCGGCTTCATTCCCTACAGCGAAAGGATTAAAGAGTGCTCAGGCAAGGGACAAACCCTTTTTCAGCATGCCCCTGACACGCCTGAGTGCGAAGCCTTCCGGCAGCTCGCAGAAGCGATCTGGAACAACAAGGGCTTTTCCGTGCCCACGTCATTTACCTTTGAAGAACTGCATGCCTGGTGGGCGCAGGCAGCCGGGAGAAAGCATTAGAAGATTTTGGATTGCGGAATGCGGATTTTGGATTTGAAAGAATTAAAGAATGTTTTATTGGTTTAATTAGTTCGATTGGTTGCATTGGTTTTATTCATTAATTTGTTCGTTATTCCGGCGGAAGCCGGAGTTTAGAAATGCAGGGCGGGCTGTGCCCGCCGGATAAAACGGTGCGCACAGCCCGCCCTGCGTTGCTCCACAATAACCACAAAGGAGTTACCTTTATGCCGCTGAAACACTATGAGCACTGCTGTTCCACAGTCCAGGCCCTTGCGAGCCTCGGGAAGATCGAAGGCGTTATACCCCTGCTGCACGGGCCGCAACCCTGCTCGTATCAGAACCAGGTGGGCTCCTTGTCATGCCGCCCTGCGCAGCTCGTGACCGCAGGCACCCTGGTCAACAAGAGCGACGTTATTTTCGGCGGCGAGGTGGGGCTGAAACAGCAGGTGAAAAATCTTTACGCTAAATACCATCCCAAAGTCATCGTCATCATCAATACCTGCATCCCCCAGCTTATCGGAGAAGATATTGATGGCGTCATAATGGAGCTTAAAGGCGAGATTCCTGAGCTGAAGGTGAGCACCTGCCTGTCGGGCTTTAATTACCCGCGCTCAATGCCCCTGGGCTCAGATGCGGCATGGGTGGCTGTCCTTGATACAATTGAAAAGCAGGAGAAGGTCGCCGGCTCCATCGGCATTATCGGCCGCACAGGGCAGGATGCCGGCAACCTGGCAAGCCTTGAAATGTTTTTCAAAAAGGCCGACATCCCGTACTTCGTATTCCCGACCCCTCATATCGACAGCATGAGTAAAATCGTCTGCGCCGAGAAATATTACCCCATTCACATAACGCCCTGGCTCACCTGCAAGCACCTGAGCGAAAATTTCGGCGGCGAGGCTGAGTTTATTGAAATTCCCGTAGGCATTCAGGGCACCTCAAACTTTTTGCGCGGCATTGCCGACCGGCATAAAAACCAGAAGCTGCATGATCTGGTTGATGAGGAAGAAAAGCGCGTTCGACCTGAGCTTGAAAAAATCCGGGAGCGCTTTGTCAAAGAAAAAGTCCGCATGCTCATGGTGGCAGGCCCTGCAAATGAAGTGTCGGTTGGCAAGATTTTTGCCGAGTTCGGCGCGGAGGTGTTTATCGTGCCATCCATGAAGAACAAATTCTACCAG
>CAYNVA010000166.1:0-3267 GCA_964400575.1 uncultured Thermodesulfobacteriota bacterium
CCTATACCGCTTTTCAGGATGCGCTCGGGTGGCAGGGTGCTGATCTCGATATCGCCCAGCAGTATACTGCCGGAGGTTAATTTCACAATGCCTGAAATTGTCCTGAGTATTGTGCTTTTGCCCGCGCCATTGCCGCCGATACGCGCAACAATTTCTCCTGGCATCACATGAAGGCTTGCGCCCTTGACGGCCTGAATCTGTCCGTAGCAGGTGTGCAAGTTCCTGACCTGGAGCACTATCTTTTTCTCCCGAATATTTCGGTAATCTTTACCCTGCCCATAATGCCCTGGGGCCTGAAGACCATCATGGCCACAAGCAGTGCCCCGTAAAAAATGTCCTGATAGTCGGCAAGGGGCCTGAGCACTTCGGGCAGCAGTATAAGCAAAACCGCTCCCAGGATTGATCCCGTGATGCTTCCGATACCGCCGAGCACGACCATTGCAAGAACCATGATCGACGTATGCATATTGAATGTGTGCGGATTGATATAGGCGGTATAATGGGCATAGAGGCTGCCGGCCAGCCCCGCCCAGAAGGAGCTTGTGATGAAGGCCATGGTTTTGTAGCCGTAGACATTGATGCCCATAAAAGCAGCCGAGACGTCGTTGTCGCGTATGGCAGCCCAGGCCCTGCCGATTTTTGATTGCTTGAGCGTGCACATGGTGAGTATCATTATCAAAAGTACGCCGGCCACAAGGGCGAAGAAGCCTGGCTTGGAGTAGAGGGGCTTGCCCAGCAGCGACACAGGCGGTATGCCCACCAGGCCGTCAGCGCCTCCGGTGATCTCAAGGTTCAGGAACACCAGTCCTATGATAATGCCGAACCCAAGCGTCACGATGGCAAGATAATCATCTTTAACCCGCAGTGACGGCAGCGCAAGACAAAGCCCGAGCACAGAGGTAATTATACCGGAAAGAAAGAATGCAGCAGGGAACCCCAAGCCGTTTATCATGAGAAGCCCGCTCACATATGCCCCGATGCCGAAGAATGCCGCGTGCCCCAGGGACACCAGGCCTGCAAAACCGACGATGATATTGAGGCTCAGCGCCAGAATCGAGTAAATCCCCATCATGATGAGCACGTGGAATACATAAACGCTCATTTGCGCGACCCCATGATGCCGCGCGGCAGCAGTATAAGCACAAGCACAAGTGCTATAAAGGCAAAGGCGTCCTTGTAGCTGGAAGATATGTAGGCAGCGCCGAGGTTTTCAGCAATACCCAGAACCAGGCCGCCGATAATGGCGCCCGGTATTGAACCAACGCCGCCAAGTATGGCTGCGGAAAACCCCTTCAGTCCCGGCAGCAGCCCCATGTTTGGCGATGTGGAATTATAGTACATCGCCATCATGATGCCGGCTGCGCCGCTTAAAGCCGAGCCCAGGAGAAAAGTTATCTCGTAGGCCCTGTTCACATTAATGCCCGACAGGCGCGCGGCATCGCTGTCCATGGCAACGGCAATAATGGCTTTTCCGTGCTTTGTCATGTTTAAAAAAAGCGTCAGTATCGCCATGAGCCCTACCGAAACTCCTATGATCACGAGCTGCAGCTGGTTAATCTGGGCTCCAAAGAAATCAAAACCTGCAGGATGAAACTCTAGGGGGAATGCCCTGTCTTCGGGGCCGAACAGGAGCCGCGCCAGGGAACTCAGGAAGATGGATGCGCCGATGGCGCTGATCAGCGGTATCAGGGGATGAGTGCCCCGGAGCGGCCTGAACGCGATCCGCTCAAGCAGCACACCTATTACACATGCCACGGCTATGCCGGCTGCCGATGCGAGCCAGATATTGCCTGTTACCGCAAGCGTGAGCACGGCGGTGAAAGCACCGAACATGTATATTTCACCCTGGGCAAAATTAACAATGCCCAGGATGCCGAAAATCATGGTGTAGCCGAGGGCGACCAGCGCATAGACGCAGCCCGACACAAGGCCGTTTATCAGCTGCTGGAGAAGCAAATTACATGACCTTTACATACTTGCCATTGGCCACCTTGAAGATATAGACGCCCTGCTTGACCACGTCGCCGTTTTTGTCGAAGCTGAGTTTGCCGGTGACACCGTCGAAGTCCTTAACCGTGTCAAGGTACGACCTGACGGCGTCGGGCTCAGTGCCCTTTTTGGCGATGGCTTCCGCCACCATGCGGGTCATGTCATAGGAGAGGGCGGCAAACATGATATTGTTGGGCTCGTTGGGATCTGCGCTCACGATCTTATTGTACGCTGCCTTAAATGCTTTATTGGTAGGCGTGTCATAGACCTCGTTGTATTCGCTGGCATTGATATGGCCTTCGGCAGCCTTGCCCGCAAGCTCGATATACTTCGGGGCCATGTCGCCGAAAACGCCCATGGACGTTCCTGTTATGCCCAACTTGGCGGCCTGGGAAATGGCGGGCGCTGTCTCCTGAAGATAGCCGGGGATGAACAGCAGGTCGAACTGCTGCTGCTTGATCTTGGTAAGCTGCGAGGAGAAGTCGCGATCGCCCACCATGAAACTTTCCGAGATCACCACCGGTATCCCGAGATCGGTGAAATTTTTCGTGAAGAGCTCGTTGCAGCCCTTGCCGTACGGTTCGTTGCTGTACAGAATGGCGACCTTTGTGGTCTTGAGTATATCTTTGGCATACCGGGTCAGGGCCTCTGCCTGCTTGTCGATGCGCGTGCATCCGCGGTAAACATATTCGCCGGCATCAGAAATTTTAGGTGAGGTGCCGTTGGGCGTGACCACCACGATTTTGTTTTGCTGGGCAACCGGCGCCACCGCAAGTACTTCGCCGCTCATCATGGGGCCGATGATGACCTTCACCCCGTCCATATTGACAAGTTTCTGAAATGTCGCAACCGCATTCTGCGGGGAGTCCTTGCTGTCCTCATAGATAACCTTTATCTTTTTGCCGCCGATGCCGCCTTTGGCATTAATCTCTTTTTCCGCGATTTCAATGCCGCGCCGGGCCGGCAGTCCATCGGATGCCCCCTGAGACAGTCTCAGTATAGCGCCGATTGTAATCTCATCGGCAGCCCTTACATCAGCACTGCTCAAGCAGAATGCCGAAACAGCTAAAGTCAGAACAAGAATTAGTTTCTTCATTTAACCCTCCCAAGAAGTTGTTGTTTTGAATGAACCGGGCAGACAGAACCAATGGTTTTTGGAGGTGCAAGTATAGGCTGAGGTGTGGTTATGTGTCAACGAAAATTCCCGGCAGAAAAGGCTTCAAGAAAGCTATCTCATATAAATTATGAATGTTTACAGGCTGCCGTATCTGCAAGCAT
>CAYNVA010000167.1:0-1588 GCA_964400575.1 uncultured Thermodesulfobacteriota bacterium
CATATTGTCGCTGCCGTGATACCCCTCGCGCCAGAAGCCCTCATTGAAATACAGGGGGAAATCCTTTTTGCCGAACAGCAGTCTGCCGATCTTGACTGCTGTGTCTTCGGCTTCGAACAGGTCTATGAATGCATCGATTGCATCCTTGCGCTCCTCAACGACAGCCGTTTCATTATCCGCTTTCATTGCAGCAAGAGCTGCAAAATAGGCATCCTGGTAAAGCTTGAAAGCCTGCAGCGCTGCATTGACATAGGCCTCACGCTCGGACTCAGTCTCTGGGGCTGCAAGCTCAAGGCGGTAGGGTGATTTGTAGGGGTCAAGATAAGCCGTCAGGTGGCCGCGATCCCTCTCCCCTTTCTCATCCAGCTCGGGTATCTGATACTGCGCAACCAGAGCCATGGCTTCATTGAGCTTGGCTATCTGCGCGACGCCAAAAAACTTGTCAACATCAATGCTGTCATTATCGTAATTGTAAAAATCCATACTGAATTCCTCGTCCGTGCCGGCCATGGCCGCGCGCGCATCACCATGCATAACCGGAGCGCCCATACTGGCCGCAGGGCGAACCACGAAGGCGCAGTCGGTGTAATTGCCTGATTCGGGCGGCACCTCAAACTGGCTGATGGACCCGACGGCGATCTTAGCGCCATCGTATGACTGCAGATATACCTGCAGCTTTCCGCTGCCGAACACCAGCCTGAGCAGCGGGTTGAGCCGTTTGATATAGGGCGGGTCTCCGTCGAATTCCGCAGGCATGTCGGTGCGCACGGTTGCGCCTGCAGCGACAAGCTTGCCCTGCATATATGCGCCCATGTTTTCATAGAGATCGTAATCGGGCGCCGGGGGCTTGCATGAGGGCAGACACAGCAGGCATGCCAGCGCGACAAGGGGAATAAGCGGTATGGCGCGTGTCTGAAACTTTTTTCCTGAGCATTCATTCCGGTTAGTCATTTCGTGATCCTCCTGCCTTGACATTGCTGGTTTACACTAAAACTTCTTTTAGTTATTTGGTGCGTCCAGAGAACCGCCTTGTAAATACCCGATCGCTGTTTTCTGTCGGCAGCAGCTTTAAAGCATGGTGGCTGATTACTTAATACATACCATAAAAATTCAGTGTATTAAATTTTAATTTTTAGATTTACGAATTTTATCTGCCATGGCCTGCCCCGCGAAACAAGGCTTTTGTGCCCGTTTTCATGGGTGCTGCTCTCTGCCGCCAGATACCCTTTCGCGGGAAGGGCAGCATCATACTGCCCTTCCCGCTACACGGGCCTAGAGGAGGAGAAGAAGAAAAAACTTACTGTGCCGGAACCGTTTCAGCTTGCTGAACAGGAGCCGCAGAGCTGTCAGCCTGGCGCGTCAGGAACTTCGGCTTAAACAGCAGAATCAGCACCGGCACAAGAAATACCGCGCCCAGACAGTTGAAAAACAGGACAACAGCAAGCATGATGCCCATCTGCGCCTGGAACTTCAGCGGCGACAGAGCCCATACCAGAAGCCCGAGCACCAGCGTGCCGGCGATATAAATAATTGATTTTGAATAGCTCATGATGGTGCGCATGAGCGCCGTCTCCATGGATATGCCCGG
>CAYNVA010000168.1:0-12020 GCA_964400575.1 uncultured Thermodesulfobacteriota bacterium
ATTATTTTTGTATCCACCCCACCCAGCCTCCCCTGTCCAGGGGAGGTACTGTTTTAGTTCTGCAACAGGCGTAGATGCCTCTTTGCATTCCCCTCCTAGTCAGGAGGGGTTGGGGGAGGTTGATCAACTTCTAAATTTTAAATTGACAAGGTACCAGTCATTTTTTTAGTTTATAGGCATAATTCATAAGTTGGTTACGACTTTTTCTTTTCTTTTAAAAAATTCTTTAACCTCTCCCTGTCTTCATTCTCTTTGTTGCCCTTATAATAAATCTCAATCAGCTCAACTATCATTCCGTTTGGGTGATATGCATAGATCATCCGAATGCCGCTATGCACGCCTTTCCCCTTCAGCGACTTGCAGGCAAATTTTTTCAGCTTGTAAAATTCGATCTCGGCGGTTTTTATGTCGTTTATCTGGAAAACACTCTGATTATCTATTGTGTGGAGATGGTACAGCTCGATAGCATTTTTTTTGGCGGTTTCTATATCCTCGGTAAGGGTAGGGAATCTTTTTGCGAGCTTTTTGAAATCTTTTTTAAACTCATCTGTCTCGCGATACTCAATTCTTGGCATCGTATTCCCTTATCGAAGTATCGCGGGTCCGGTAGAAGACGGCTTCGTAATCAAGGGGTTTCCCTTCTTCGGCGCTGATCCACGGAACATCCTTATGCGATAAATCCGATAGCCTTGCAGCCGTGAGATTGGATAATCTTTCAAGCTCCCATTCGATATGCTCGATTTCCCGACCATTTAGGATGCTCAAATCCGGTTCAACTTCCGGATTGATAAGGTACTTGGTCTGCGGATATTGGTAAAACTTGCTTTTCACTTCTTCGATGATTTCCTGAGCCTTCATTTCATTAATAAGATCGCTGAAGTAATATGGCGTCGGCCCATGGTTGTTTTTAATGTACACCAATCCCATGAGCTGCTCTTCATATTTTTCGTAATAATCAAAATCAATGAAGTAGAGGAGTTTATAAAGCACCGTCATTCCAACATTCGGCTTGCCCCCGCATTTTCTCAGGATATGAATGAGAATCTGGCGGAATTTTTCAATATTTTTTTGCGGTATATTGATGCGAACAGTGTCGGTTCGGCTGGGTTTTGCAGCTTTCCCCCCGAATGGCTCAATCGTAATTTTCGGGACCGACATTTTCCCCTCCCGGATTTCCTCAAGCGTAACGCCAAAAAGTTTTGAGAGCTTTTCAGCTTCCGTGATGGTTACATCCCTTTCACCGCATTCAATCTGGGTGTATGTTGGCCGGGTAATGCCTAATTGCTTTGCAACACTTTCCTGAGAAAGGTGATGCTTTTTTCTGAGCTCGCCTATGAATTGTCCTCTCATTGCTTTGCACCTCCTTTCTTATAGTATAGGGCTGTATATTTTTTTGTCAATATAATTGTAAAAAAATTTAACATAGTAATGATAGGCCGAATTTTTCAAAAAAAGTGGGGGCATGGGGTGTGCGGTCAGCAGAGTGCTTTGCTGAAAAATGCGGCCCTGCCCACATGAGGGATCCTGCTCACGGGGGATGCTAGCTAATCACCTCATACACCATGATCTCGGCGGCCTTGCCTTTGATCTTGCGCGGGCCGACGGCGACGATATTGAATTTGTCCTTCACCAGCTTATAGGTCTCCTCGCCGATCAGTATCTGGTTCGGGGCGCCGCTTGATTCCAGGCGCGCAGCAAGGTTGACCGGGTCGCCGATAACGGTGTAGTCAAGGCGCCGGGGCGAGCCCATATTGCCCGCAACCACGCGGCCCGTATTGATGCCGATGCGGATATTGAGGCGGGCGCTGCTGTCTCCCACCTCATCGCGCATGGCTGCAAGCTCATGGCGCATATCAAGGGCAGCCTGGATGGCCCGTTCGGCATCATTGTCTTTTTCCATGGGGGCGCCAAACACTGCCATGAGCCCGTCGCCGATATATTTGTCAAGCGTGCCGTCATGCTTGAAGATGATGTCGGTCATGCGGGTGAAATACTGGTTCAGGACGATGTTGATTTCACGGGGCGGCAGGTTTTCTGAAAGCGTCGTGAAACCGACGATGTCGGAAAAAAGAATGGTGGCGGTAAGGTCTTTTGGCTCCATAAGGTCTTCCTGCCCGCCGTGCAGAATCATTTCGATGACCTGGGGTGAGTGGAAGCGCTCGAGGCGGTTGCGCATCTTGGATTCTTCCCGGATTTTTTCATTGAGGCTGGCCTGCTCGATGATCATGGCCATCTGGCTGCCGATGGCTTTCAGCAGCTCGAGGTCTTCCTGCACGAACTGGTTTTCAAACCGGGCGCTGTCGAGTTGTATCACGCCGATGATTTCATCCCTGTTCCACAGGGGCACGCACATGGCCGAGCGTATCTGCTGAATGAAGACGCTTTTGGCCGAGTCCAGGCGCGAGTCGTCCATGGCGTTTGAGGTGAGCAGGGCAACCTTGTCATGAATGACGCGGTTGATGATGGTGCGGCTTGCCCTGATCTGGCCCATGACTTTGAGGCTCTCATCTTTATACTTAACAACCATGGGAATCAGCTCTGCGCCCTGCAGGCCGCCCGAGAGTATCAGAAATCCGTAGTCGGCGTCGATTACCTGGAAGATGAGGTCCATGATTTTTTCCAGCAGCGCTTTGAAATCCTGGATTGCATTGAGCTCGCGGCTGATTTCGTACAGGATGAAAAGCACTTTGTTGGTGCGCTCCAGCGAGGAGAGGTCGGCCCGCATTCTGGAATCCAGCTCCTGGCATTCGGGTGTGCTGGCAAGGCTGCTCGGCGTGCCGCTTTTCGGCGATTCCAGCGAGACCAGCAGCTTCTCGGGCTCTTCGGCGCCCGCCTGCGGGCTGCTGCCGACAACTTTCTGGTCATCGTCAACGCTTTCGACGCCGCTGAAGATCTCGCTTGCAAGCGATTCGCTTTCAGAGGACTCCAGGAGGAACGTGATTAGCGTCTGGCCGATTTCGATAACATCCTGGTTCCGTAAAATTGCGCTTTGCACGGGTGCGCCGTTGAGCCGTGTTCCGTTGAAGCTCCCGAGGTCGGTCAGCAGATAGCCGTCCGGGGTTTTTTCAATCTGCACATGGGCACGGGAGATGGTATTGTCGGGCAGCGGGATGTCGCAGTCTTTGCTGCGGCCGATGGTCTGCCGGGACTGCGTGATCGGATGGTCCAGTATCTTGCCGCTGCTTGTTATGACATGAATGGTTGGCATGTCGCTTCCTCTCCTTGTTCTGTGCGGCGTAGTGCTGACCGTGTCGCACCAAAGCCCCGCAGCCTTCATTATAATGAAATTTCCCCTGTATGCAAGGGGTTAGATAGCCCGTGCCGCTGGTCTGATTTTTCTGCCCGGCGCCACCAGTGACCGCAGCATGCCTGCCAGCGCCATGCCTGCAAGAGCGGCCAGGCAATTGACGACAATATCACCAAACTCGCAGGTGCGGTACGGTATGAAATATTGTATGAGCTCCATGCAGGCTCCATACAGCACGGCAAGCAGGGCGCCTTTCATAAGGCAATGCGGCACGTTTTTGATGAACAGGAAAATTCCGATGGTGCATGAAAGCGTTCCGTAGGCCAGGCCATGGGCTGCGGTGCCGCTATTGATGACCCCATCTACAAATGGAACAACCGATAGAATAAGTATTGCCGACGCCTCTGCAAGGCAGGCCGCAAGCCAGAGCCCGGAAGCGCGCAGGCATGCAGTAAGCTGGTGCGTCCGTGTCTGCATGAGCCTACCTTAGCACAGATTGCCGGCCGGGGCAATCGCAGCTCACCGCAGGTTAGTGCTTTCTTCATGGACAGTGCCGGGTGTTTCTGCTATATGGTTTTGCCATGAACAGAAAATCTTCAAGAATTTCCTTTCTCGTGCTTTTGCTGCTTTTGATGGCGGCTTTCGGCGTCATTATTCAGCCATTTCTCGTGTCTGCACTGGTGGCTCTCATCGTAACAGTCATATGCTGGCCCATCAACCGGCTCTGCATGAAATTATGCAAGGGCCGGCGGTATGCCGCGGCAGGTCTTGCCACGCTGCTTGTATCGATCTGCGTTTTGGGCCCTCTGAGCACCATTATTACTGTTGCGGCTGTGAATGCCGTGGATGCGTTCAAGTCCGTTATCTCGCACCTTCAGGTCGGCTCGATTGCCGAGGCCCTCGACCACGTTAATGTCTGGATTCAGACAAAAATGGCGGCCTTGCCCCAGTTTGTTCCTGCGGATTTCAATATCAGGGCCAAGCTTTTGGATCTTCTTTCTTCCATGGGCTCGGTCGTCTATGAGTATTCCCCCAAAGTATTTACGGCAACGGCTGGGTTTTTTGCCGGCTTTCTTCTTGTGGTGCTGTTTCTCTATATCTTTTTTGCCGAGGGAGAGCAGTTGAACGAAGCGCTCATGAGCCTGCTGCCCCTTGAACCGGAGCACAAGCAGGTGCTGGCCAAAGAGGTGGCCGGCGTCATCACCGGCACGTTTGCCGGCATGGTAGCAACGGCTTTGGCCCAGGGTATTTTAATCGGTATCGGTTACTGGATTGCGGGCATTGCCAATCCGCTGGTATGGGGCGTGGTTGCAATCGGGGTGACCCTTATTCCTGTCATCGGCGGCCCGGCCATGTATATACCGCCTGCCATTGCGCTCATTATCGGCGGCAGCATGGGCAAGGGAATTTTTTTGCTGATCTGGGGCGTTGCCATCGTCTCCATGGCCGATAATATCATCAAACCCATTGTGATGCGCGGCAAGGTTGATGTCCACCCTGTGCTGCTGGCCCTTGCCATTATAGGCGGCAGCATGTGGCTTGGCGCCATAGGGTTTATCGTTGGGCCGGTCGTGGTGGCCCTGATGCTGACAATGCTGCGGATCTATCGCCGGGAGTTTATGTGAAATTAGTGCGCCGGCCCGCCAAGCTGGCCGCAGGCTGCATGAATACCCTGTCCGCGCGATGAGCGCATGCGCACAAAGATGCCTTCACGGGCAAGCCAGGTGCAGAAAAGTTTACAGTTTTCCTCACAGGGGCTTTCAAACCGCGCATCAGAGCCCGGATTGTAGCCGATCACATTGACCCGCACCGGCAGCCCTTCCAGAAAACGGGCAAGCTGTTCCACGTGCTCCTTGCCGTCATTTATTCCTTTTAAAAGCACGTATTCAATAAAGAAGACCCCTTTTTTTCGAAGCGGGTAGCTTTGCAGCGCCTGCTTGAGCTGTGCAAGGGGATGGATGGCGTTGATGGGCATCAGCTGTGAGCGCAGCCCGTCATTTGCCGCATTGAGCGAGATTGCCAGGTTGAGCCCGGGCCAGTCGAGTTCTCCCAAACGCCTTATGCCATCGGGCAGCCCCGCGGTCGAAATCGTCATATGGCTTTGGGGAATGTCCAGGCCGCGCTGGTCGGAGAGCACGCTTATGGCCTGCACGACATTGTCGAAGTTATCAAGCGGTTCACCCATGCCCATGAAGACGATATTGTCTATGGCCCGGCCAAGCCCATGGCGTACGGCATAGACCTGCCCGACTATTTCTTCGGCCGCAAGATTGCGGTGCAGGCCAAATGACCCCGTGCGACAGAAGGCGCACCCCATGCGGCAGCCTGCCTGGCTGGATATGCACAGCGTTGATCTCCTGGGCATGGGGATCAGGACCGATTCCACGCGCAGGCCGTCGGCAAGAGAAAAAATAATTTTTGTAACTCCGTCCTGCTCCACCATATCTGCAATATCCGGAGCATTGACATTAAAAGCCAGCTGTATTTCCTGTTTGAGTAAGCCTGCCTGCGATAGTTCGGCAACTGCCGTGAGGTCGGGATTTCCTTGTTTGAAAACATGCCGGTACATTGCCGCGGCATGAAACATGCCCGTGCCCCAGCCCTCGTGCAGGGTGGCGGCAAATTCATTGCAGGTAAGTGAAAAGAGATGCATGGCAGGTTTTCGCCTTGTCGTGCGGGTTGACGGGTGGGCGCTGCTTTTTACAGCAGATTGCTGGCAAGCTCAGCAAGCACGGATCGTTCGCCTTTTTCAAGATTAACATGCGCGTAGAGCTGCTGGCCATGCATTTTTTCGATCAGATAGCTCAGGCCGTTTGAGAATGTGTTGAGGTAGGGGTGGTCGATTTGAAAAATGTCGCCGGTGAATACCATTTTGGTGCCTTCGCCTGCCCGGGTGATGATGGTTTTGACCTCATGGGGCGTGAGGTTCTGCGCTTCGTCAACGATGAAATAGATATGCACCAGGCTCCGGCCCCTGATGTAGGACAGCGGAGAGACGACCAGCTTTTCGTCAATAAGAAACTCCTTTATTTTTTTGTTCTTCGTGTCGGTTTCGGAAAACTGGTTTTGTATGACCCCGAGATTGTCATAGAGCGGCTGCATGTAGGGATCAAGCTTTGATTGTATGTCGCCGGGCAGGTACCCGATGTCCTTGTTGCTCAGGGGCACGACGGGCCGGGCGATGTATATCTGGCGGTAGTGCTTCCGCCGCTCAAGGGCTCCGGCAAGGGCAAGCAGTGTTTTGCCGGTGCCGGCCTTGCCCGTCAGGGTTACCAGCTGTATGTCGGGATTCGTGAGCGCGTCAAGAGCAAATATCTGTTCGGCATTGCGCGGCATGATGCCGTATGCCGGCGCTTTGTCGATACGGCGCAGCAGCTGCTGCTGCGAGTCAAACACGGCAAGAGCGGATTTTTTGCCGTTGCGCATGATGAGGTATTCATTGGAAGCAAAATAGTTTTTAACCGGCAGCAGGTCGGCATCGATTTCAAAAGGCTCACGGTAGATGCTTTCAATGAGCTCGGCAGGCACGTTTTCTTCAATGCGATGCCCGTTATAGAGTGCGGTCGGATCCTTGACATGGTCGGTGAAGTAATCCTGGGCTACAATGCCCACCGATTTTGCCTTCATGCGAAGGTTCACATCTTTGGAGACCAGTATGACCTGGCGGGAAGCATTTTCCTGCGCAAGGCGATAGGCAGTGTTCAAAATATGATGATCTGGTTTGCCGGGGGAATAGTTGTGGGCTATGTCTTCGTGGAATGGCTGCTCAAGCCGTATGATTATGTTGCCGCGGTTGGGGCCGATTTTCACCCCGTTGCCGAAGAGCTTGTCGCCGCTCAGCTCGTCAAGGGCGCGCACGAATTCGCGGGCATGGTAGTTGACCGTGCCGCTGCCCTTTTTGAATTGGTCCAGCTCTTCGATCACCGTGATGGGGATGACCACATCATGCTCCTGAAACTGCTGTATGCAGGAGCTGTCGTGCAGAATGACATTGGTGTCGAGGACAAATATTTTGTTTTTATGCCGTGCCATGCAGGTAATTATTAAATTTTACAAGACCTTATCATGATCCACGGTAATATGCAATACAACAACTGACATACAACAACGGACTCTCTGTGCATTATGCTCTGAAATACCATCCCCGCCTGTCCATCAGATACAGCACCAGCCACCATGCCGCAAGATAGCACGCGGCAAGTGCACAAGAGCTTATATCGTTGCGGCCCAGCCATGAGGCTAACAGCCGGTCATAGAGCCAGAACCAGAGATTTATCGCCTGACCACCCCGTGTGATTGTGACTGTCAGCAGTATGCGGGCTGTAATACCTGAGGCGAAAAATAAAAACAAAGCATTGCGTCCCATGATTTGAAAAAGCATGCACGGGCTGCCAAAGCGCCGCACTTCCTGCAGCTCATGGCAGAGCGCAAAAACTGCAGATGCCCAGCCTGCAGATACCAGCACATATGGCCCGCTCCAGAGATCCTTGCAGAGGGGCTGCCAGAGGCTTGCAGCATAGCCGCAGACCAGCACTATGGCTGCGGCGCAGAAAAGCAGGAGAGAAGTTTTTGACGTACGGGGCGAGCGCCTCAGGAAGAGGCCAGCCTCGTATCCGAGCAGCGCCGTGGTTATCGCCGATACTGAGCTGAACAACCCTTCCGGATCAAGGCCGCTGTTAGAGAGGTGCCCGGCGCCCAGAAGCAGCCGGTCGATGAACAGGGCTGGATTGTTTTCCGGCGACAGGCTGCCCGGAAAACTCGCCAGCACAGCCCCGTATCCACAAAGCAGCAGTGCAATCGCAATCCGCAGCAGGCGCGCAGAAAGAATAACAATGCATATGCTTGTTGTGAAGTAGATGATGGCTATGCGCTGCAGTACCCCCATGATGCGAAGATAACTGAAATCGCAGGCTGCACCGTAGAGAATACCCTGGAGCAGGCCGGGCAGGGCGTTCAGGGATAGGCCGAGCAGAAAAAGAATGATTGACCTGTAAAGTATGCGGATAAAAAGACTCAGCGGCAGTTTGCCGGTATGCGCTGTATTGGCAAGGGAAAAGGATTGCGAGGCGCCCACTGCAAAAAGAAAAAAAGGGAAAACAAGATCTGCAGGGCTGTAGCCGGTCCAGCCCGCATGACGCAGTAGGGGAAACATATGCTGCCATGAGCCGGGATTGTTGACCAGCACCATGCCGGCAATTGCAATGCCGCGCAGCATGTCGAGGCTGCCAAGGCGGCCTGATAGTGAATTTGTGCAGTTGGGCATAGTGGGAGCTGCTGCCGTTGTTCTTTTTAAGGTTATTGCTCAGAAGTAAATCTAGCCGTATTGCAAATAATTGGCAATGGTTATTCAAAAAGGAAAAAAGGACGGATATGGGCAGATATGAAAATTTTATAAATCCTATGCGGAGGGGGCAGAAAACAAGAGACTTGAGGTGTGCATATTTACAAGGCTCCAGCTTTGCCGAGGTGCGGGGGCTAGAGCATTTTTCTTTATGTTGTAGCCATGCGCCCCTACGGTGAACTTTTGACTCGTTTGCCCGTGCTATATTTTCGCAAGAGCGACCGGCAATGAAGGAACGCCAATCGCTCGAACCGCACTGGCTGCGCTCACCAAAAGCTCACCTGTGCGCATATGGCTATAGTATTTTGAAAAATGCTCTAAGAACGCACATGCATGCTGGGGCTGCGCCGTCATTAAGCCATGGGGATTCAGTTTATCTTTACTACACTATTGTCTATGAGCCGTGTTTTGCCGAAAAATACGGCAAGGGCTACAACCGCATCCCGCCGTATCCGGGTGACGTCTTCAAGCGTTTCAAGATCACAGAATTTGATGTAATCGATTTTTGCAAGCGGCTCTGCGCTGATATTCCGCCAGATATGCTGGCTGAGCCTGAGTGCGTCGCGTTCGCCTTGTGCGCACATTTCCCGAATTTCAAAAATCGAGTGAGAGAGAACCATGGCCGCCCTGCGCTCTTCGGCTGAGAGATATTTGTTGCGTGAGCTCATGGCAAGCCCGTCGGGCTCACGAACGATGGGTGCGCCGATGATCTCAATATCCACGTCAAGATCGCGAACCATGCGACGGATGACTTGAAGCTGCTGAAAATCCTTCTCTCCGAATACGGCAACATGAGGTTTTGTTGCATTGAAAAGCTTGGTTACAACCGTGGTAACGCCTTCAAAATGCGTCGGCCGTGCAATGCCGCAGAGATGCTGCGTGAGCTTGTCGACCCGCACCGATGTCTGATGCCCTTCCGGGTACATTTCAGCAGGCTCGGGCGCATATATGCAGTCGGCACCCGATGAGGTTACAAGCTTCATATCGCGGTCCCAGTCACGAGGATAGGTTGTATAGTCCTCGTTTGGTCCGAACTGCGTCGGGTTGACAAAAATGGTGACGATCACCGCATCGGCATGCTCTCTGGCGATGCGCATCAGGCTCACGTGCCCCTCATGCAGATAGCCCATGGTGGGAACGACCGCTACGCGCTTGTTCTGCTGGCGTACGGCATCGGAGTAGCGCTGCATGTCTTTAACCGAATTGATGATCTGCATACGGCCTCACTTAAAAGAATATTCATCGGATGGGAATTTACCTGACTGAACCTCATCGATATATTCGGAAACCGCTTTTTTTATGATTTCTTCAAGCTGCACATACTGCTTCACGAATTTGGGCCTGAATTTGCCCGACAGGCCGAGCAGATCGTTGATCACCAGCACCTGACCGTCGCAGTCCGCACCTGCGCCGATGCCGATGGTGGGGATGCTGAGCGTTGCGGTAATCTCGCGGGCAAGGCTTGCGGGCACGCCCTCCAGAACGACGGCAAAAGCGCCGGCCCTCTCAACAGCCTGGGCGTCGGCCATCAGTTTCTGGCGCTGATGCTCCTCTTTGCCCTGCACCTTGTAGCCGCCCATGCGATGGATAGACTGGGGAGTAAGTCCGATATGGCCCATAACGGGAATATCGATGCGTGTAAGCGCGCTGATAACGTCTTCGGTGTTTTCTCCGCCTTCGACCTTAACCGCCTCTGCGCCACCCTCTTTAATGAAGATGCCTGCGTTGCGCCGCGCCTCTGCAATCGAGATCTGGTAGGACATGAACGGCATATCGGCCACCACCAGAGCCTGCTTGCGGCCGCGCGTGACAGCCTGCACATGGTGAAGCATGTCGGGCATGGTCACCGGGAGGGTATTTTCAAGGCCCATAACCACGTTGCCGACGGAATCTCCCACCAGCAGAATATCAACATTGCATCCGTCAAGTATGCGCGATATCTGACAGTCGTAGGCGGTGAGCATGCAGATTTTCCTGCCTTCATTTTTGAAACGCTGAATGTCGGGAATGGTGATTTTTTTCATGGCGCGTGCTCCTGCTCAGTGGATTGTTGTATTGGGTTCCATGCGATCGAAAATGTCGTCCAGCTCGTCGACCATTTTATCTGCTATGGCACTGTTTACAAAGACCGGGCATTTCATACGGACTGCAAGGGCCATGGCGTCGCTGGGGCGTGAGTCTATTTCATAGGTTGTGCCGTCAATGGCAACATGAATGACGGCAAAAAACGTATTTTCTCGAAGATCCGTGATCACAATACGCTCAACATGGGCATTGAGCTGCGTGATAATGCTGGCCATGAGATCGTGGGTGAGGGGCCTTGGGGTCAACGTCTGTTCAAGCCCCAGGGTTATGGATCCGCCTTCGAACTGGCCGACCCATATGGTGAGCACGCGGCCTGTTTCACGGTCAACCAGTACCACCCGATATTGACCGGCATTGAAGTCAGGCGCACATTCCTTAATAATGACTTCGATCAGATTTTCCATTGCGTGCCTTTCTGCTTAGTGCACAGCGTTCAGCCCGCTGCAGCCTTGCTTTCTAATGCCCGTGTAATGTACTATAAAATCGTGAATCGTGCAAAAAAATGTTATGCTGCTGCCACGTATGTGTGGCGGTCGGGCTTGATTTTTCTGAATTTGCACGGGTTGTTTTTTTGCATTATTGCTTCACAGGGTATGTGATGAACGGCTATCTTGTTTTCATTTTGTCGGTGCTGGTCGGCACGTATCTGGTTGATATTGTGGTTAATATCCTCAATTTGCGGGCTCTGTCGCCGCAATTGCCTGAAGAGTTTCAGGGCTGGTATGGTGCCGGCCGGTATGCAAGCTCGCAGCAGTACCTGCGAGATTCGACCCGGTTCGGATTTGTTTCCGACACCTTTTTTCTTCTGCTCACCATTGCGTTCATCGTGCTGGGCGGATTCAACCAGGTTGATTTGGCGGCCCGGTCGTTCGGATTTGCGGAGATCGCAACGGGGCTTCTTTTCTCAGGCATACTGCTGCTGGCAGCAGACCTTTTGCATCTGCCGTTTTCGGCTTATGGCACATTTGTGATCGAGCAGCGCTACGGTTTTAATAAGACAACGGTCAAAACTTTTTTTGCCGACCACACAAAAGGATTACTGCTTGGCGCAGCGATAGGCGCACCCGTGCTTGCGCTGGTGCTCTGGTTTTTTCAGGCTGTGGGCCCCCGTGCCTGGCTCTGGTGCTGGGCAGCGGTCACTTTTATACAAATATTTATTATTTTTATTGCACCGGTGGTGATTATGCCGCTGTTCAACAAGTTTACCCCTCTGCCTGAAGGGGAACTCAAGGCAGCCATTGAGGCATATGCCGCAGCGCAGAGCTTTCGGCTCAAAGGAATATACACTATGGACGGCTCGCGCCGATCGACAAAATCGAACGCTTTTTTAACCGGTTTCGGCAGATT
>CAYNVA010000169.1:0-14168 GCA_964400575.1 uncultured Thermodesulfobacteriota bacterium
TGCCTTAAAATTTGTGGTTGCGCCACATATAGATCTAGACTATAATTATAGTCACTTTTAAAAAGCGAAGGAGCAATGGCCATGACCAAAACAAGTCCCCTTGCCGAGGCAAAAAAGAGCCTCTCAGCCATCATCAAGGATGTTGATGAAAAGTTTGACCGTTTCGCCATCACGAAAAACGGCGTGAGCAAAGCCGTCATACTCAGCAGCGAAGAATTGGACGGCCTGCTTGAGACCCTGGATATTCTCTCCTGCCGCGAAGAGCGGGAAGCCATAGGCCGGGCAAAGAAACAGGTGCGCTCGGGTCAGACCGTTTCCCTGAAAGACGTGAAAAGCAAGTACGGGTTTAAATGATGCCGTACCGCATTGAATTATCCCGCGAAGCAGTTAGCGATATTGACGGACTTCAAAGCGCCGACAGAAAACTATGCGGTCGAATAATTAAAAAGCTGGAGTCTCTTGCAGGCGCTCTGCATGCAGGCAAACCCCTTGTCGGCAATCATGCCGGTGAGTTTTCCCTGCGGGTCGGCGCTTATCGGATTGTGTATGAAATGGACCGTGCAAGCCACATGGTCTCTCTACTCACCATCAAGCACACGTGGCTTGTGTATCAGCAGTGAGCGAAAAGAAAAATTGGAACTGTTGTTTCTTTTTCGTCTGCCAGGGATCGTGCCCGCAGCAAAATTTTTTCATACACACTTTTAAAGAAGTTCAATTTCTGATAGCTTAAAAGGCAGAGCCACTCATGAGCTTTATCACAACCCATCTCGCGCTTATTATTGTGTTGAGCTTTTTTGCCGTCGTCTACTGCGCGTACCGGTTGACCGGCATACATAAAATCGCCGACACAGTAATTCGGCATCCATGTATCTCGATGCTCATGTCCAGCATCTTTGTTGCTGTGCTTGCCATCGGGATGAAAAATTTAGAGATTGACGCTGACATCAAGTCGATCCTGCCCCACACTATCCCGTGCACTGAGGTTACTAAAAAAGTCGAGGCGCTATTCGGCGGCGTTGACACGGTTTTTATAGCTGTCGAGGCAAAAAACGGGACTGTCTGGACGCCGGAAATACTTGAAAAAGTTAAGCGGATCAGCGATGAGCTCAAAACAGCCCCGCATGTCGATAAGGTCCTGTCCCTTTCAGAAGCAAAAAATGTTGCACATGAAGGCGATACCCTGTCTGTCAGGAAATTCATGGACCGGATCCCTCAAACCCCGCAGGAAATTGAAGCGCTTCGCAGCCTGGTCAAAAAAAACACGATCCTGGGCAGCAAGCTTGTCAGCAAAGACGACACGGTTGCGCTGATAATAGTCACTGTTAAATTTAATGTCACTGAGATGATTAACGGCAGGGAAGTGACGCGCAAGGTCAGCGACAATGAAATATGCGGGTATTTCCCGGACCGGCCGGACAGCCCGGCGCTTGGAAACCTCAGGGCTAAATACGAGGATGCGGCAGCCGCGATTTCATTATCCGGCTTTACCTACATACGCAGCGAAACATTTAACAATATGGTCAGTGACATGAACCTCTTTTTCCCGTTCAGCATGGCCCTTATGCTCGGGTTCCTGTTCGTGTGCTTCCGGACCCTCAGGGGGATGCTCCTCCCGTTTGCTGTGGTGGTAATGAGCCTTGCCGCGCTCTACGGCTTTATAGGCTGGATGGGTGAAAAGCTGTATATCCCCTACGTTATCATAGGCCCCCTGTTCATCGCTATAGCGCACAACTACGGGACGCAGCTTATTGCAAGTTATTATGAGGATGCTCAGGCGGCTGGGGCAGGCGGCAAGCCACATGAGATCGCGCGGAGCGGCATAGTGAAAATGGGGACGCCGATCCTGCTTTCGGCAGGGACTGTGGTAATAGGGTTTGTCGCAATGTTCGGGCATCCGATCCCGGCTATCGCGCTGCTGGGATATTTCAGCGCATTCGGGATTATTGTAGCCTTTATCCTGACCATTGTGCTGACGCCCGCGCTCCTGTCTTTGCTCAATGTGCCGCCCCGGCTTTTGAGAAAAGACACCGGAACATTCATCAACCGCCTGCTCGTTATCACGGCAGAAATCATCATACGCTTTCGGAAAGCGGTTCTGGTCTCCATGGCGCTGATCGTGATTATCTGCATTGCCCTTATTCCCCAGGTCCAGGTTGACAGCAACATTATTGATTTCTACAAAAAAGACAGCCTGATCACGAAAACTTTTGTCATGCTCGGCAAAAAATTTCCCGGCGCCGCGGCGATCAACATCCTGATTGAAGCAACAAAGCCGGTGGCGCCGGCTTCTGCGGATGACGGCCCTATAAAAGACCCGGCGACTCTTGTCTGGATGGAAAAATTTCAGAGCTATGCCAGGAGCATCCGCGACCCGGAGACCGGGGAGCTGCTTGTCGGCGATATAGTCTCGCTTGCAGACCAGCTCGCCTACATAAACAAAATTATGCGTGGTGATGAAAAGCAGAACAGGGTTCCTGAGAGCAAAGAGATGATCGCGCAGTACCTCCTGCTTTTTGAGAGCGCTGGAGGCGGGGATGATCTGTCAAGCTTTGTTGATTATAAGTATAACAGCGCCCAGATCATCCTGCTTATGCCGGACATGAAGATGCGCACAGTAAAGATAGTCCTCGACTCTCTCAATGACTACATACAGCAGCACCCTGTCCAAACCATAGCCCTGTCCTATGGCGGGACGCTGATGTACGCGCAGGAAATTTCGCCCCTGCTTGTCGACGGGCAGATCAACTCGATAGTCATCTCGGTCATTGTTATCGTGCTCTGCTATATGATCGTATTCCGGTCATTCAGCGCAGGCCTTTTTTCATCAATACCGCTGGTGATCGCCATATTTTCAGTTTTCGGGATGATGGCGCTCTTTCACATCAAGCTTGATTATGTTACCACCATACTCACCAGCATCATGATCGGGGCAGGCACTGACTATACGGCATATTTCTTGTGGAGGATGCGTGAGATGACCCGCAGGCACAACTCCCTTGAGCAGGCCTACCTGGAGACAATGAGAACGGTTGCAAAGGGGATTGTGTTCAACGGGTTTTCTGTGGTTATCGGTTTTGTGGTCTTTTTCTGGAGCAATTTTGTGCCGGTAATATTCTTCGGCCTCCTGATCGCGGCCTCCATTTTTGTCTGCATCATCGGCTCGCTGACAGTGCTTCCGGCAGCACTGCTCACCGTGAAGCCGAAATTTCTTTTCAGGTAAAAGCTGGTTGTCTATCCCTGCAAAACGCTGCTCTCGAGCCTGGCTTTAAAAGCTGTAGCGCAGGCGGGCGTAGACCGAACTATCGCCTTTGAACTGACCGAACTGCGTGTAGTCATCCCTGCCCCCGAACAGGTTATACCCGCACACGACCTTCCACCGGTCGCTAATTTTGTAGGCGATGCGGGGCCGCACGTGATAGTCGTGGTCGCTGGGGCTGTAAAAAGCAAAAAGCGACAGCTCCAGATTTTGCTGCAGCATCAGCTTGGTGACGCGCATGGTGGCAAGCTGGTACCAGTGGTCCTTCAGGTGAACGTCGTAGTCCATCAAGGGAACGGCGCGCAGGGGCTGGTTGTTTTTGTACTCATTATAGCGAAGCATCTGCCTGATATGATACTGCCACGAGATAATCAGGTCATTCTTGAACTCGCGCTCATAGGCGGCAAGGTACTGCAGAGAAGAGTTCTCTATGAAGGGGTCATCGCCCCGCGTATCTTCCCGCGACTTGTAGTAGCCCAGCTCGCATGATCCGATGCCGCCGATGAAGGGGCCGCGCAGGCTTGCGCCGAACATGCTCAGCGCGGGATAATAGACATCGCGGCGAAAAAAGTCTTTTACCCCTGCAGCCTGCTTGAAGTAGCCCCGGAAGGCGTACAGGGAAATTTCATAGCTTTTCATCATGCGGCTGAGCCTGAACGCCATCTCCGTATTATTGATCCTGTCGTGGGGCTTGTGATAGTGCAGGCTTGCATCTTCGCCTTCACGCTCGAATGCTAACGGATTGTAGAATGTGAGCCGGTCGCCGTTCAGCTCAGTATCAGATTTGAACCGGGGGATGATGACGAAGTCAAGATTGGCCAGGTCCGAAAAGAAGCTCACCTTCAAGGCATCGGAGGGCACTTTTAAAAGCTCGTCGTCACGGCCGATGAAAAACGAGACATAGTCCTTGGGAAAAAGGTCGGCGATGAAAACGAGATCGCCCGTGCCCCAGGTCAGTATCTGCCGGCCGACTTTTACATCAACGAAGGAAGCGGGGGAGAGGTTCAGGTAGCATTCCCGAAGCAGCGCATCAGGCTCTTCCTCATAAAAGTCGCCTATAAAGTCGGCATTGATGAAAAAGACCGTATTCCACGAACCCAGAATCGAGGGCGCGTCCGGATAGGCGGTATGGCGCAGCTGCAGCCGCCCCTCCAGAAGATTATATTCTCTCTTGGTCATGCTGTCGCCAGGGCGCAGGCCGGCTGCGCCTTCAATAAAGCCGCCTGGCCTGGTGAAATAATCAGCGGCGCAGACCGTCGGCGCGACAGCTCCTGCACAAAAGAGCATTGCCAGGAGAAACCGGGCGCACGGCAGGCGCTGCTTTTTCAGCACTTGGTTCACAGCCTGATCACTCATCCTTTATCCATTTGCCCGTGGGCTTGCGCAGGGAGCGCTCCTGAAAAATGTCAGGGGTGAGGCCGATGTTATATTCAACGTTTGAAAAAGTCATCGTGGAATAATTCCCCGTTTCAAGATTCCTCATGCTGATGTCCGTGATAGTGGGCGCGTTCTGGATTGCTTCTATCTTTTTCGCCTCCGCGACTTTATAGAGCTTGCCTGCCTTGTTATAGAACTCGATTTTCAGGGGCAGAAAGCTTTCTTTGTCCACCCAGCTCATCCGGTAGCTGAACTCCACGGCAGAAGCGTCCCTGGGTGTGCCCTTGACCATATAAGCCTTTCTGCTGTCCAGAACCTCTTCCCGAATCAAAACAAAATCATCCTCCTCAAGGTGGCGGCCGGCGACATCTTCATAGGTGAACTCAGCCCCCAGAAAGCTCGAGCGCTTATCATTGGTGGAAATTCTTTTGACAAGATCAACGGCGGGCAGATACAGCCACCTGTCGTCGTCTCTGGTGATGTGCTTGGCAACCAGAAAGGCTGTCCGCTTCACGTCCGGCGGGCTTTGAAAGTAGCAAAAATAGAACTGCTCGCCGTTGTCCTCCACGTTAAGCCGCATCATGGTGAAGTCCCGTATCCGTTCCATGCCGCTCTTGTGTACATTGCGCATGTGCACCTTTGCCCTGCCATCTTTCTGGACATAGTAGTATGCGGAAATGGTCTTTTTTGCAATCTCGTTGCCTGACAGACCACCGCCGTCTGTCTGTGCAAAGCAGACAGTCGGGACAAAGGCCCATATAAGAAAAAAAATAATTTTTCGCGCCATGTTTTCTCCTTTTTGCTGTAGATCAGTTGACGGTTACCAGTTATCGGGTCATTTCTTTAACCGTAAGCTGCAAACCGGAAACCATATTTAACCTCATGAACCTTGAACCTTTGCCTCTATGCGGGGAGCCTCATGTGCTTATCAGCCCCCTCAGGTAGGGCAGCGTCTTTTCCATTGCCTGATCCATAGTGAACTGCGGCTCGTACCCGAAGTCCCGGCGCGCCCGTGAAATATCATAATAGTGGCTCACGGCAAGCTCGGTTGCCAGAAACCGGGTCAGGCGCGGCTCGCCGTGCAGGGGCAGCAGGCGGTAGGCCAGCTCAAAAGCATTCCCCAGGGTCCGGGCCAGGGGCAGCGAAATGCTGCGCGAAATGGGCGGCAGGCCCAGGGTCTTGAGCAGGCTGCGCACCCAGACCCACAGGACCACGGGCTCATTCTGGCTGATAAAATAGGCCGAGCCTGCAGCAGGGGCATTCTCCCGCAGTGCGTCCAGGGCCAGCAGGTGCGCCCGGGCAGCGTCTTCCACATAGGTCATATCGACCTTATTGGTGCCGTCTCCTACCTGAACGATCTGACCCGCCTTTGCACGGGCAAGCAGCCGCGGCAGGATCTGTGTATCGCCGGGGCCCCACACGATATGGGGCCTGATGGATGTTGTCAGCAGGCCATCCCGGCCGTTGGCCTGCAGGACCATGTGTTCAGCAAGGGCTTTGGTCCGGGGATAGGGGCTCTCATAGCGCCGGGGATAGGGACGACTTTCATTGACCCCTTCCTGGGGCCTGTTATCAAACACAACGCTCGGGGAGCTGGTAAACACCAGCCGGGCAACGCCGCTCCTGCGGCAGGCCTCAATAATATTGCCTGTACCGGCCACGTTGTTCTCATAATAGTCCTGGAACCGGCCGAACAGGTTGCCGGTCTTTGCGGCTGTGTGGATCACTGCATCGCAGCCGCGGCAGGCCCTGAGCGCAAAACCCCTGTCCCTGATGTCCCCCTGCAGGGTTTCAGCCCCGATATCGCGCAGACCGGGATAGGAGCTGCGGTTGACGGCCACAGCCGTATCGCCGCGCTGGAGCAGCTGCCTGACAATATGGCTGCCGATAAAGCCCCCTCCTCCGGTGACCATAATTTTCATGAGGCTACCCCCGGATTTTCTTTTGCGCCCACTGACGCAGCTTTTCGCGCTGGATTTTGGCATTATGCCGCACGTCCATGGGAAAGTGCGGATGGAAAAGAATGTCCTTGATATACTTTGTGTGCTCGTGCTGACGGCCCAGCGCCAGGAGCTCTGCGATCAGCTTTTTCCGGCGGATTGCTGCTCCGTGCCTGCGCTCAACCACAAGCACGGGCAGCTGACTGCCCTGCTCGCCCACGCCCACTAGTGCGGTGCGCTCAACCCCGGGATGCCGGTTGAAAACTGCCTCGCAGGGTATGGGCAGCAAAAGGCCTTTGGCCGTCTCAACCCGGTGGGACTTGCGGCCGCAAAACCAGAGCCTCCCTGTATCGTCCAGGTAGCCTATGTCGCCCATGCGGTGCATCACCTGCCCCTGATCGACGATTTTTGAGAACCTGGTTTCCTGGGGCCTGTTCAGGTAGGCATGGGTCACCACCGGCCCCCGGGCTACAATTTCACCGATTGCTCCGGGGGGCAGGGCAAGGCCAGGGTCCCAGGTTTCTATGGCGCTGTCGGCAATGGGAATAATGCTTATAAAAACATCCTTCAAGGGCCTGCCCACGCACACGCCGCGGGATGGATAGCAGTTCCGGGAGGCTTCCTCCAGGATTTGCCCACCGGCGATGAGGGTGAGCGCTATGGCCTCCGTGGCGCCGTAGGGAGTCAGCACCCTGCCGTTGGGCAGGATTTTTGCGAGCTGTTCGAGAAGCGCTACGGGCACCGGGGCGCCGGCGATTAAAATGCGCTTAATGCTGGGAAGCTGCAGGCCCCGCTGATGGCAATAGGCGGCAATCTTTTTCCAGACAGTCGGCGACCCGAACGTCGTGGTAACCTGGTTTGCCCGTATCTGGCGGACCAGGCGCGCGGGGTCAGCTGAGAGCACCTTGCTCGGGTTCATATCAGGAATGACGGTGGCAACCCCCAGAGCCGGGTTAAAAAGCGCAAAAATCGGCAGTATCGGGAAGTCTACTTCCTGCTCGCGAATGCCGATTTCCTCCCGAAGGGTTTCCTTGAGCGCATGCAGCATGGGGTGGGTATAGATCACGCCCTTAGGGATTCCCGTGCTGCCGGAGGTGAACGCAATAATTGCTTCATCGCTTTCGGCAACATCCATGGCAGGAAACGGCTCACCCGGCCGCCGGCACACTGCGCTCAGAGAGCGGGCGCCGAACAGGCTTCCGGGAAACCCGCTGCCCAGGACAATCCTCTTGCGTATCGGCCCGAACACGCCGGGAAACAGGCCGGCAAATGCGTAGGCAAGCGGTATGGCGATAAAGGCGGACGGGCGGGCATCGGCAATGCACTGCTTAAGCGCTCTGAGCCCCATGCCCGGGTCAATATACACAGGCACAATGCCTGCCTTGAGAATGGCAAAGCTCACGGCAACAAAGTCAAAGCCGGGGCTGATCATCACCAGTGCGCGCTCGCCTTTGTTAATCCCGAAGTCCCGCAGGGCCCAGGCATACAGATCAGCCCGCGCGCTCAGCTCAGCAAAGGTCCAGCTGTACTGCACAAGGCTGTGCCCCTCGGGCCTGCCGGCACGGCCGGGGGTCAGCTTTGACTGCCCTGGCGCGATGACAGCGGTTCTGCCAGGAAATTTTTCAGCTGAAACAGAAAGCCCGCGGGACACATTACTTTTAGACATTTAGGCATTTCTCTTGAGAAATTCCGCTATGCGGGGAAGCAGTATCTCGTGGGCGTCTTCAACCACATAGTGCCCTGCATCCTCCAGAAGAACAACCTCTGCCCGGGGAAACCGCTGACGAAAGATGCTCAGGAAGTCCTTGACGGTAAACACAAAATCCCGCGCTCCCCAGAGTATAAGCATGGGATGGTTCTGTAGCCGCTCAAGGCCAGTGTCAATGTCATGCAGGGCAGGATAGCTCTCATGGCCCGGAGAAAAAGGAATGTCCATCACAAACCGGTGGACGGCAATGCGGTTGTTCCAGCTGTTGTAAGGCGCCAGCAGTCCGCCCCGCACCGCGGGTGTCATGCGCTCGCGGCGGTTAACGGCAAGAATCGTTGCCATTACGGCAAAGGCATTCAGCCCCCGCACCACAAGGGCGCCCAAAAAAGGAATGCGGCATATTCTGATCATCAGGGGGATAGCGCCCGGCCTTTGATGAAAAGCGGCCGTGTTTAACACAATGAGCCGAGCGACCCTGTCCGGGTGCCTGGTAGCATAGCCCATGCCGATAATGCCGCCCCAGTCGTGCATGACCAGGCTGACTTTTTTTAGCTCAAGATGCTCAATGAGCTTTTCCAGGTTGGCGATATGCGTGGAAAGCCTGTAGGCATAGCGCTGCGGCTTGTCGGAAAGGCCGCAGCCCATGTGGTCGGGCACTATAACCCGATAGCTTTTGCTTAGTTCGGGAATCAGATTTCTGTAATAGAAAGACCATGTCGGGTTGCCGTGCAGCAGCATGAGCGGCGGTGATGATGGGTCACCTTCATCAAGATAATGGTAGCGAAAGCCATCAAGTGACAGGTAATGCGGGGCAAAGGGGTACAGGCTTTTCCAGCTGTCGGGCATTTACCACTGCACTCCCAGCACCAGGCAGTTAATCCCGCTGCCTGCCCCAACCAGGCATACAGTGTCGCCGTCCTTGATGAAATTATTTTCAAGCGCCAGGGCAAACGAAAGCGGCACGGATGCAGACACCGTGTTGCCCAGCCCCTGGAATATGCTATAGGACTGGGAGGGATCAACGCCTATCAGCTCGATCATTGCATCGTGGTGGGTTTTGCTCACCTGGTGGCCGCAGAATTTAAGGCGCGAGATGTCGTCCCAGCCGAAAGACTTCCTTGCTTTTTTCCAGGCGGCAAAGGTAACATCAATGCCCTCGGTCAGCATGCCGCCGAGGCTGGTGGTCATCCAGTCGGGCATGGCCTTGCACAGGTCATGGTACTTGGTCTCGCAGTAGCTCACGCCGCCGAGCAGCTTTTTGCCTGTTTTTGACTTTTCCGCCCGGGTAAGTATCATTGCAACCGCGGCTGAGCCGATGGTAAAGGACGCGAGGTTATCCCGCAGGAACTGTTTGTTTTGATTTGTTTTAAAGCGCTCCATGGTGGCCTGCTGGCAGTAGCGCGACCCTTCGCAGGAGACGACCATGCCGGTATCAATCTGGCCCAGCTCTATCATGTTGGCAATCAGCGTGATCCCGTTCATAAAGCCGAGGCAGGCATTGCAAACATCAAAGCTCATGCAGTCCGGGCTCAGGCCGACCTTGTGGTGAATGATGCTCGCCGTGGCGGGCTCGACATAATCGCGGTTGACCGAAGCATTGATAAGGCATTGTATCTCGCCGCGGTCTGTGCCGGTTTTGGCAAGCACATCCTCAATGGCCATAACCGCGCCATCTGAAAAGGCAATGTCCTCATCCCACCAGCGAAACTCCCGGATGCCCGTAATCTTTTCAATGCCCAGGCGCATTCTCCCGCTGTCGAGCATTTTGAACTGCTCATCAAGCCATTTGCTGGTAATAACTTTTTCCGGGATCTTGTATCCCAGCCCTTCAATACAGACGTTTTCATAGCGCATATCTTTTGTATACGATTCCATACCGTCCCCGTATCCCTGTTTGTTAATCATTGAAAATATAAAGTGCGATAAGAGTGTCTAATTAAGCTTTACATGCCGGTTTTGTCAAGAAAAAATGTTTAACTGCGAAAAATAGCAAAAGTTTGGGGTCACATTGAACCTACCCCAGTTTGACCACATGAATAAAAAACTAAATCAGTGGGCAACGCATACAATGCTGGGGGCTGTGTAAACACTCCGCGGCTCAGGACCGCGGGGGCTTTTCACCCGTGGCGATCAGGCTCAAGCCAATCCAGGGCAGCGCGGCGTCAAAAAGCGCCATGGCAGGGGTAAGCATATTATACATCTTTAATTGCACCCGGGAAAAATAGTCCCGCTTCAGCAAGCGGCCATTAAGAATCCAGCCCGGAACGCCGAATTTATTAAAATCACGCACCTGTATATTGACAAAACCGGCCTGCTGCATAAGCTCTATCAATTCCTGCCGGTTGTAGCGTTTTACATGACCCAGCACCCGGTCAAGCGAGCAGTACAGATGCTGCCCCTGCGGCACCAGCACGATGGCCTTCCCGCCAGGCTCAAGGGCGCAATACATATTTTTCAGCCCTTCAAGATCACCCGCGATATGCTCCAGAACATTCAGGCAGATGACAGTGTCAAAGCTGCTCTCAAACGGTTTAAAGCCTGCAGCATCGGCAAGATTGAGCTCCCTGACCTGCAAATAAGGCTTGCCGACAGCAACATTGCGCAGATATGCAAGATAGTGCCTGTTGATGTCGGTGGCCACATAGGCATCCCGCGGCATGAGATGCCGGGTGAGATTGCCGATGCCCGCGCCGATTTCAAGCACCCTGCGGCCTACGCCGGGGCTTATGCATCGGGCCATCCATGCGCTGAACTTCCGCACATGGTTCAGGCTGGTTAGAATAGCCGAACCATACTCGTCATCGTGGTAGATATCGTCAATCAGCTTCCATTTTATAATGGCCACTATCGCCACCATGCCGTCGGCAAAGCCGATCTTCTTGCCTTCCTGATACGTGCGTCCGGCATAGCGGATCGGCACTTCATACATAACGGCTCCGCGCTTGGCAAGCTTGGCTGTGAGTTCCGGCTCAAGACGGAAATCATTTGACCGTACGGGTATTGATTTCAGCAATTCCGTGCGAACCATTTTGTAGCAGGTTTCCATATCAGTCAGGTTCAGGTCCGTCATCATGTTGGAAAACAGTGTCAGAAGCCGGTTCCCCACAGAGTGCCAGAAATACAGCACACGGCGATACTCTGATGAAAGAAGCCGGGAGCCGTAGACCACATCGGCATTTGATTCAAAAAACGGCCGCAGCATGGCGGACCAGTCATCAGGGTAATATTCAAGGTCGGCATCCTGTATGACTGCAAGCTCACCGGTTGCCGCTTGAATGGCAGTGCGGATGGCAGCTCCCTTGCCCTGATTCTTTTCATGCTCAATGAGCCGGATATGCGGTTGGGCGGCGGCTATATCGCGCAAAATTTCGCCGGTGCCATCAGTTGATGCATCGTTGACCACGATAAGTTCAATTTTTTTTATGCGCGGATGCGTGAAGGCAAGAACACGCTGAATTGCGGCCTCGACAAGAAACCTCTCATTGTATACCGGCATGAGCACCGAGAGTGTTATCGGCTCATTGAACTTTGCTGTACATTGCTCTGCCATATGCACCATTTTTCTACTGCCGCACGCACCGGTTACAGAAGCTCGTAGAGGCTGCCCTCTACGGCCTGTCGTTTACTGAAATATATTCGCCGAACAAACGGGCTCTTGAGAAAATCCTCAATCAAAGGCGTATCATCCTTCTTCCAGGCTATAGCCCCCATATCCTGCAGCCTCATCAGCTCAAACGGATTATATAGTATATGCGTTATACCTTCTTTTTTGAGAGCATGATGAATAGCATTGTAAGCCCCGCTGAAATTTTTAAACGGCCCGTAGGGTGTTGTCGCAGAAAGATAGGTGTAACGGTGCCGTCGTTTTATATACAGATGCTGGACATCACCAATGATCAGCACGCAGGCATCCGGCCCGAGATTATCATTAATATAGCAGTTTGCCGAATAACTGTCGAGCAGAGCTTCGGGGTTTTCAATCATATGCCTGCGCAGATATGCATCATCGGAATCATGCAAAAAATCAATGCCGTATGTCATTGTTCGCATGTTTGCCTGATAAACCCCCATGCCCCCATTTAAAATTATGCACAGTGCCGCAGCGCCGCCGACGAAAGGTTTGAATAGTCCTGGCAGCTGGCTCGTCATGCTGACAACCACATACGAAGCGATGATCAGCAGCAATGCAATGCCGGGATAATAAAAACGAAGCACTCCTGATGCAGGCGTCCATAGGACAAACATAATGACAGCGCTGCTGCACAGCGCTTTTATAACTGGCGATATCCTGCTCACTGCCGGCAGGAGAGGAACAAAAAACAAAAGCGCAAGCCCGGCATTGCCCATGGGCCCGCATAGTGAAAAAAAGCGGGGGGTGAAAAGAAAAACAGCCTGCAGATTTGCTGCGGCTACAGCAAGAACATTTTTTATGCTGACGGCATAGGCAAACCGGTTGATCACCGCGTACATCTCCGGGCTCATGTCAGCCCCTCCCAAAACAGGGTATAAAGCCGGATACAATGGATTACCGGTAGCAAGGACATTTTTTATGCACCATGGCAAAAAAACCGCGAGGGCTGCCGCGGTACAAATAATCATCCTCTTAAAAAACTGCACCCCCACACGGCCGTCCGTATGCACTGCGTCCCATGCAAGTGCTGCAACCAGCAAAATCGGAACCAACGCCAAAGCAGTATATTTAATGCTCAAACATACCCCCACAAAAACACCTGTAAGAACCAGAAGACCATTGGACCGGCAGTGCATCTTCCATAGCAAAAAACAGTATGTGGCCATAAGCACATAATAAACAAGGGAGATATCGGCGCCGCATACAAGTGATGCATCCATGAAGCATGGGGTAGCTGTATATAGCAGCGCAGCCATCTGTGCATATCTGTAGCCGATCAAAGTCCTGACAAACTCATACACAGTTATAATGGAAACCAGAAAAATAAGAACGCTCGTACACTGAGCCGCCTTTTGCCCTGCAACAAGCATAGCCAGCGTGTACAGCATTTCGGTAAAAAAAGGAAATCCCGTATACATGTCATAGGGAATATAGGACAGACCACCTTCCTGAATATAATAGTTGGGTATTCCGAGATGATAGGTGATTGCATCGATATGTACGGCAGGCCACAGTGCTTTTGCAAAAAGAAAAACGGCCGCAACACTGATCAGGCAGAAGAGGCCGAAGGCAGTCCATGAAAAATGGCCCTTTTTTTGTATTCCCTTAAAGGCTGGCAGCCGCCATATGGCAGTGCAGGCAAACAAACCTAAAGCCGCTGCTGAAATAATAATGCCGGTGGAATTATACAAGCCCAGCAAACCAAGGGCAAAAGTCCCATAGCTCAATACAGCGAACCCTAAAGCCAGTGAGATGACAAGGCGGCTCTGCCATGCAACAGGGTGTTTGAAAGGGGCAAGAGCCAGGCGGCCTGAACCGGCCGCAGCAAGCAGCAGCACGGTCACATAGCCCAACTCTTTCAGGCCCTCAGAAAAAAGTTTGTAAAAGCCGGCTGCTATGTCGAGAAAAAAAAACGGGGTTTCACGAAAAAAAAGAGTCAGGTAATGAAGCTTCAGCGGATCCCAGTCCCGAAATGCCAAAAAGCCGGCGCATCCTATCCAGATAAGCGCAAGCACGCCGCGAAGCATGGCAGACTGGTATAAAAACGCTGTGGTATGAGATGTGCGTCCTACGGGGCCCCCCTCTCAAAAAAATATTGCATCACACCAGGCGCATATCAAGCACCTTGCCGGATTTTTTCAGCTCCGCTTCAAGGGTCTTGCGCTCAAGCAGCTTCACGTCAACGCGCAGGCCGAGGCGATGCGCAAGCGTTGTGCGCACGCGTTCGCGAAACAGCTCCTGATATTTTATCTCGTC
>CAYNVA010000170.1:0-2470 GCA_964400575.1 uncultured Thermodesulfobacteriota bacterium
AACCTACCCTGGCCGGGTAACCATTACCTGTATTGATCTGGACCCCATCGCTCTTGATTATTCGCGGCAAACGCTGGCAGAGATCGGCTTGGGCAACATAAACGTCAAGCTTGTTCAGGGCAACATACTGCGCCTTGAAGCCCTTGATCTCGGGCCTGACGGCAGCGCAGACATGATATACAGCATAGGCATTGCCGATTACCTTCAGGACCGGATGCTGAAAAAAATATTCAGCGACTCATATACCAAGCTCAAAACTGGCGGCAAGCTGGTCATTGCATATAAGGACAAGGAATCTCACCGGCCCATAGTGCTCAACTGGTGCTGCGACTGGTATTTCATCCCCCGCAATGAGGATGAGTTGATTTCATTAATTAATGAATCCATGGGTGCAGAAAACATCTCTCTGAGCATTGAGCGGGAGGAGTCAGGTGTAATATTTTTTGCGATAATAACTAAAATTAAATAAAATAAAAAATTATCCATTCTTCTTTATAAGAGGCGGTAGCTGACGCCTCTTTTTTAATGCAATCAAGTATGATCGATTAACAACCGATAATATATAAGTTAGCGGTTTTTTTCATTGGGATTTTGATTAAGTTTTTTAAATCGCAACAGCATTTTTATATGATGTTATTTCAATAGGTTATGAAGAAATTTATAAAAGCTACAACAACGAAGTATGCGGACATTCTCTTTTCAGGAACTTCCGTATATCACGGCATCCGGGATTTGCAGCTCAATCCTGTAACACTGTCTTTCCCGCCGCAGCTTGAACAGGAATATTTTGATAACTTTTTTGATAAATCGCTGAGCAGGATGCGATTTTCCGTATTCCTGGCCATTGTTTTTTTCGCCGTCTTCGGTTTGCTTGATGCTGCCCTGGCAGGAGATAAAAAAATCGTTCTGTGGCAGATACGGTATGCGCTTATTTGCCCCGGCCTGCTTGCAATCTTTGCCTTCTCTTTCACGCATCATTTCAAGAAGTATATGCAGCTGAGCTATTCCCTGGGGGTGATCTGGGTCGGCTTATGTGTCGTTCAGATGATACTGGTCGCCCCGCCGCCTGCAAACTATTCATACTATGCAGGCCTTATTCTTATCTTCATGTTCGGCTACACCTTTATCGGCCTTCGCTTTTTATGGGCATCCCTTGCCGGCTGGGTGATTGTCGTGTTTTATGAGCTGGCATCGCTTCTTCTCGACGCGCCGATAGCAGTGCTAATCAATAATAATTTTTTCTTTATCTGCGCAAACATTATCGGCATGTTATCCTGCTATTTCATCGAACTGTCCTCACGCCGGGATTTTTATTTTTCCAAGCTGCTTGAGCTTGAACGGGAAAAGGTAGAGGAGGCAAACCGCGAACTCGAGATGCGGGTCCGGGCGCGCACTGAGCAGCTGATGCAGGCAAACAGGGACCTTGAGGTGGAAATGCAGGAGCGCAAGCGCGCGGAAAAGGAGCTCATTCAGGTGCAGAAAATGGAGGCGATCGGCACGCTGGCCGGCGGCATCGCCCACGACTTTAATAATATCCTGACCGCCGTAATTGGATATGCCGAACTCGGCCTGTACAAAAAAAGCATTGATCAGGGGAAAATAGAGTATATCTTCACGCAGATATTAAACGCGGGAAACCGCGCCAAAGACCTGATAAATCAGATTCTGACGTTCAGCCGCCAGCGGGATGAGGAGCGGGTGCCCGGAAAGATCGGGAGCATTATCAAGGAAGCGCTCCAGCTTATACGCGTGGGTCTGCCGCGGCAGATTGAAATTAAAGAGCATATACGGACTGCTGCTGATATGGTTTTTGTCGACCCGACGCAGGTGCATCAGATACTCATGAACCTTTGCACCAATGCGGCCTATGCCATGAAGGAAAAGGGGGGGGTTCTCGAGGTAGCGCTAGATGCACTGCATATCGACCCGGCGTCGAAAGGGCAGTTTCCCGATCTCCAGCCGGGAGCGTACCTCAAACTGACGGTGCAGGATACCGGCCCCGGAATAGACCCGAAAGTTATTGGCCGGATCTTTGACCCCTTTTTTACAACCAAAGCTCCCGGGGAAGGCACCGGCATGGGGCTTTCAGTCGTGCACGGCATTGTGAAAAATTACGGGGGAAAAATTCTGGTCAGCAGTGAGCTCGGCAAAGGAACCACGTTTTCTGTGATCATGCCACAGTTTGAAGAACTGGCTGGCATTGAGACGGGCAAAAAGGATACTGCCCTACCATCAGGCTGCGAACGAATCCTGTTTGTCGATGATGAAGAAACCTCTGTCGAGGTAGTCCGGGAAATGCTTGAAGAAATGGGCTATTCGGTGGTGACTACAACAAATGTCCTTGAAGCCCTTGCCCTGTTCAATGAAAACCCCGACCGGTTCGACCTGGTCATAACCGACAAAAACATGCCGCATATGACGGGCTTTGATTTCGGCAGAGAAATTCTGCGCATAAAACCGGATGTCCCCG
>CAYNVA010000171.1:0-4659 GCA_964400575.1 uncultured Thermodesulfobacteriota bacterium
AGATGCAGCCCTTCACGCACAATTGTGGCGTCTTCAGCTATGATAATGCGTTTTTTTATCTCCATGCTGTATCCATAGGGACTATTGCCTTTTTTTCAAATACATACGTTTTAAAATCCGGTATTTTTTAACTTTTATCATGCAGAGCCTGGTTCGTAAAGATAAATATAAAAATAGGCAATTACGTAGGCAAAAATACGTACTACTACGTATTCTTTTTGGTGGCGTTTTGAAATAAGCTCCAGCTAATTGAATTTAAAATTTCCGAACAAAAATTAAAATTTTAATTCAAACGAGGGAGCTGACTGCCTATGAGCAATAAAATCAGAATTTTTTTAATCATTTTCATTATGGCTGCTACCATTGCCGGCACGTACTGGTATATGCAGGAAACAACGGGGAAAGTTGAAGTGGTAGTGGAAAAAAAATGGAGGCTTCATGACAATCTCATGGGCCTTTCGTTCTGCGATGACGATCTTAACGGCTGGGCTGTTGGGCATTACGGCACGATTGTGCATTCAACCAACGGCGGCAAGACCTGGGAGTATCAGCAAAGCGGCGTGGCAACGGACCTGTTCAGCGTCTGGGCCAAAACACCGGAAACAGCATGGGCGGTCGGCAACCAGGGCGTCGTTATACATACCGTTGATGGCGGCAAAAGCTGGAAAAAAGTTCAGGTCGCCAATAATAAAATCCTCTATAACGACATCTGTTTTTTGAGCGCCACCGAAGGCTTTATCGTGGGAGAGTTTTCTTCGATACTGCACACGACCGACGGAGGCACTACCTGGCAGCGGGTGTTCGGTGGCGAACCCCCGCCGCTTGATTTTTCAAAAGTCGTCAAGAGCACGAGGGTTAAAGCGGATTTTGGAATTGAGGAGGAGGTTTATACGCTCAACAGCATTTATTTTCGTGATCCGCAGCATGGCTGGGCTGCCGGCGAAATGGGTATCATACTTGCTACCACTGACGGCGGAACTACCTGGGAAAAGCAGACAAGCGGCACCGAGCACTCACTGACCGATATTGAGTTTTTCGACACCAGCTTCGGTCTCGCCGTCGGCCTTGACGGCATAATTCTTAAAACCCTTGACGGCGGCGCCACGTGGACACAGGACAAGCCGAGCGTCATCACTCATTACTACGGCGTCACCTTCAAGCGCTACGGCTCTGAAATCGAGCGAAAAGATGCAATCGCCGTGGGGCAGGGAGTTATTGCAACCTATTCGTTTTATAAAAAAGACTACCTGCAAAACTGGGTTCCCGCCCTTGAGATGAAATATAAAATAGATTTCAACTGGGTGAACAGGGTTGCCATGGTTTCCAAAACCGGTGAGCGCCTGCTGGCCGTAGGACAGGAAGGCCTCATTCTGGTCAGCGAAAGCGGCGGCAATGGATGGGATATGACCCCCTACGCCGAGAAGCCTGTGGAACTTGTGCTTAACCCGTAACGCAAAGGAGTGACTATGACTGGGCCTGCAAATAAAAAAACACTCGGACAATATTTTCTTCAGTATCGCTACTGGATCATGGCTGCTACTGCTGCGCTGACCCTGCTTTTCATGTACGGGCTGGGAAAGCAGCTCAGCGTGAAGGTACTGCTCGAGGAGCTGGTGCCCCCGGCCCATCCATTTGTGAAGCTGCACGCCGAATACGAAAGCCAGTACGGTGGGACCAGCACGGTCATTGTTTCGATGGTTGTAAAAGACGGCGACATTTTTAATCCCGCAGCGTTGCAGAAAATAAAGCGCATAAACGATGAAATACTTTTCAACCCCGATGTGCGGCGCGCTCTGGTCTCTTCCATTGCCCAGAGAAAGAGCAAAGTGGCCAAGGGCCATGCGGGGGGCACGGTCGATGTGTCGGCGCTGATGTGGCCCGAGATTGATATCACGCCTGAGGGCATAGCGCGCCTCAAGCACAATATTTTCACCAATGATCTGTATAACGGGGCGCTGGTTTCAAAGGACGGCAAAGCCGTCATGATTATCGCAGACTGCTGGTCCAATATCGACTATTCAAAATTTTTCGATTTCATACAGCAGCTGAAGCAGAAGGAGCAGGACGGCAACACGACGATTCATGTTGCCGGCCGCCCGATGCTCATGGGCTGGATTTACCATTTCATGCCCGGGCTTCTGGTCATCTTTGCAGCTACGGCAATATTTATCGTCCTTGCGGTAGCGCTTATCTTTAGAAATATTATCGGTATCGTCATACCCATGCTTGCAGGCGCTTTGAGCGCTGTGTGGGGCTTCGGTCTCATTGCCCTGGTGGGGATCAACTTTAACCCTCTGATGGTTGTGCTCGTCATACTTGTCGGAGCGCGCGCCTTAAGCCATTCGGTGCAGACAACGAGGCGCTATCTCGAGGAGCTCTTCGTTGCCGATGGCGACAGAATGAAAGCGGCCGTAGCAACCATCGACGGCATCTTTCTGGCAAGCCTGGCTGCAATCGTCACCGATGCTGCAGGCTTTTCAGTGCTCATCCTGGCAAAAATTCCCATGATCCAGAAGATCGCCATTCTGTGCTCATTCTGGGTCATGGCGATTCTGCTGATCGTTTCAGGCCTTGGCCCCCTGCTCTGCATCTATATGCCCACCCCGAAGAACCTGAAAAAGTATTCTTTTTCATGGGACAAAGGCGATCTCGGCAAGGGTGAAGAGCTTACGAAACCTACCGGCTGGATAGACGGCATCGCCCGCCTTTGCATCAACAGAAAGTCTGCCATTGCCATCGTGGCTGGCATGGTCCTTCTGGGATTTCTAACGCTGCCCTATGACGCGAAGCTCAGAATCGGCGACACCAACCCCGGCTCTCCGATTCTCTGGCCCGACTCGGTCTACAACCAGGATTGTAAAATCATAAATAAAAAATTCGACAACTCCGGCACCGACCTGCTCAGCATCATCGTCGAGGGGAGCGAGGACGATATTGTCGAAGAGCCCGCTGTCATGAAGCGCATCGACCAGTACGAGCGGTTTATTACCAGCAAGTATCCCGATCTCGTGGGCGGCACACAGTCAATCGCAAAGATTGTTAAAACGCTCAACAAGGAATTTCATGAAGGCGATGTGCGCTATTTTACGATCCCTGACGACAAGAGGCTTATCACCAACCTCATGTTCTTCTATGCAATGGGCGGCGACCCGAGCGATTTCACCACCTATGTTGAGGCCCGCTACAAGCATACGATTATCAGGGTCTTTTTGAAAGACCACCAGGGTGAAACCCTTACTAAAGTGATTGCAGCCACTGATGAATTTTTCAAGTCGCAGCCTGCAATCAAGGGCGTCAAGTTCAGACATGCGGCAGGCTATGGCGGCATTCTTGCCGCCACCAATGAGGAGGTTAAGGCATCGCAGACAGGAACGCTGCTGTTCTGTTTTCTTACCGTTTTTGTTTTCTGCGCAATTGCATACCGCTCGATGGTTGCCGCTCTCATACTCTGCATCCCTCTGCTGGTGGCAAACCTGGTGGCGGTGGTGTACATGGTCTTCAGAGACGTCGGCCTTGATCTCAATGCTTTGTCGGTTGCAGCCGTGGGCATCGGCGTAGGAGTCGACTATGGTATCTATATTTTGAGCCGCATGGAGGAGGAGTTTAAGAACACCGGCGGCGACTGGGAAAAAATGGTCCATACGGCCCTCAATTCAGCCGGCAAGGGTGTGGTCATAACCGCTATAACCGTCATTGTGCCGATCATGCTCTGGCCGCTCATGGCGGACCTGAAATTTCAGGCTGAAATGGGACTCCTGCTCACATTTATCATGTTTTTCGACATGCTGGGGGCCCTGTTTTTTATTCCTGCCTGCGTTGTCCTGTTTAAACCCGCATTCATCAAGAAGCACGCACATCTCAGCGATGAGCAGATAGCTGCGGCAACCTCTGCGCGTGCAGCCCGGGAGGTCGAGGTAATCGCCAGTGCTATTGAAAATCCGTTTTTTGCAGCGGTTTTCAGCGGCGACCAGCGCGGAGTAAAAAAGATACTGGGCAGCGGGGCCAATGCAAATATCGGCACTGCTGACGGCTATACACTGCTGATGGAAGCCGTGAAAATACCGCAGGCAGAGAGCCGGCTGGCAATTGTGAAGATGTTGCTCGATTCCGGTGTGAATCTGCGGGCCCATGATGCAAAAGGTGCTTCGGCACTGCACCTTGCCGCCACCTGCGGATTTGATGAGACAGCCAGGATGCTCATAAAATGCGGCGCCGAGGTAAATGACGGCGCAACAGTAAAGGATCAGCCGATCGGCAAGGCTCTGCTGCACGGCAATATCAAAACCGTAGAATGTCTGATTGACGAAGGCGCTATGGTTACGGAAGAAGTGGTTAATTTTATCGCTGAACAGTATTCCAACGGATTTGCCCCGATTGCTGAGAGCATGCTGAGGCTCGTTATGAGCAGAATGATGCATCTTGATAAGGCTGTGTCCCAGGGCAGGACAGTGCGCGATATTCTGCAGCATGTTAAGGGAGTTGAGGAGTTGATCCTAAAGATCGATCGTTTAAAGAAATAGCCAATCGACATAAACCTTAATCGTAGATCAAGAAAGGAGGTTTGGTATCGTGGGAGGCTTCTTGAGAAGCAGTGTTACAGGTGAAACCAAGTCTATAAACTGGCATAGGGGGACAGAATGAAAAAGACAAAATGTATTT
>CAYNVA010000172.1:0-4561 GCA_964400575.1 uncultured Thermodesulfobacteriota bacterium
GCGCATATTAAGAAGCACAATAGTTTACCAGAGCCTTCACAAAATACTATAGCCGGGCAAAAATTGTCCGATACATATAGTGATGAAGCCTATATCGATTCACTTGCGCATGCTCATAGTAGCGGCCTGCGATGCGGGAGAAGGTACCCGTCAAGAGATTGCAGAGCGCTACGGTGTTTCGCTGGGGATGGTAAAAAAATTACTGGCCCAGCGCAAGAAGCTGGGCATTCTTGAGCCACAGAACCACCGCTGCGGGAGAAAAAGAATATTGGACGAACAGGATCTGCTGTGGCTGCGTAAAACCGTTGAACAGCGGCAGGGTTTGACGTTGAAAAAACTTTGCCGGGCTTACAAAAAGCCCTGCAGCGTCATGACCATAAGTCGTGGGCTTCAAAAACTCAGGGCCTCTCATGAAGAATATTAGCCAACAATCGCGCCATAAAAATGTGTCACGACGCGTTTAACAGTTGCAGGCTTTAATACGCCAGGATTTTTGATGCTGTAATGTTTTTTATAAACAAAAGGGAGTCGGCAGATATGAACGCCTCGAGTCTGGAAATAGATTATAAATCTTCTAAATCTTTCTTATCAAGCGTATTTGACAAGGTTGATACAGGCATCATACTTTCCGATTTGAAAGGCCATGTGCTTGAAGCGAATCCATTCTTTTTAAATACTCTCGGATTTGCAAGAGATGAAATCGTGGGGAAAATGCCGAGTTGTTTCACTCCGTCTCACGGAATCTACACCTCACGATTAGGTGAGGTGTTTGAGATAGGCGATGATTATTTTGAGGAGACACACAATAAGCTTTCTGCTTTAGGCAAAACAGGGGAGATAAAAGACTGGACAACTTTTTACGTCGACAAGGAAGGCAAACTGGTACCCGTTCAGCAGAACGTTTGTCTTCTGAAGGATTCCAGGGGCAACAATGTCGCCTCACTTTGTCTTGTTAAGGATGTTTCAGATAAACAAAACCTGGAGACTGAGCTTGAGAAAGCTAAAAATCTGGCTGAGACGGCCAAAGAACTCAAAGAATTTTTCTTATCAAAAATTTCTAATGAAGTAAGAATACCAATGAATGGCATTTGCGGTTTTACGGAACTCTTGATTGATAATGAGCAGATTACTGAAGAATACAAAGAGCAATTGTATGTAATCAAAAAGAGCAGCGAAGATCTGCTCAGCATGATAAATAACATAATTGATTACGCGAAAATCGAGAACGGCAAAACCGATATTGCAACCATTGGGTTTGATGTCGAGCTGCTCTTTTACAGTATTATAATTGATACAAAGGCCAAGCTTATTGGCAAAAACATAGAATTCCAGCATGAAATTACCAACCAGGTTCCCTTCCTGCTGAAGGGCGATCCCAGCAGGATCAGACAGATTGTACTGAGGCTCCTAGATAATGCAATAAAGCACACAAAATCCGGCAGTATAAAAGTAACGCTTGACGTTGAGCACGAGCATGAAAGCGATATTAAAGTACGGTTTCATGTGCAGGATACCGGTAGTGGAATGTCCCAGGACACCATAGAATCAATTTTTAAAATGTTTTACAAGGGCGACGGTGCGCTAACAAGAAAGTCCAAAGGTCTCGGTATAGGTCTGCATGTATGCCGCAGCATTGCCCGGCTGATGCGAGGGGATTTATATGCAACAAGCGAGCTCGGCAAAGGAAGTTCTTTCTACTTCACCGTAAATCTGAGCAAAGCTGAAAAAATGCAAACAGCTAAATCTGCCGTCAATGTTAATCTGCAAGGCAAAACGGTTTTTATTCTTGATTTTGAAAAAATACACCTGGATATTTTATCAAAGCTCTGCAAACAGGCATACATGCAGGTCCTTACCTGCGGAAGCATTCATGAGGTTTCTCCTAAATTTCAAGATTTAATTATCAACAAGACACGGGTCGATCTTTTTGTGATTGATGTCTCCACTTCTTTTGAGGATATTTCAGAGATTATTGAGCTCATACGTGAGAATTTCGGCCTGCACGTTCCGCTTCTGGCATTTACTTCTCCCAATCGGGGTTCTGCAAAAGCGTGCCAAAATATGGGCTTTAATGGCTGTTTATCAAAACCCGGCTCAAAACTTTCTTTCTACGAGATTATAAAACATCTCTTCACGGAAGATTTCGAGGCGACTGGCCGTCGGGAAATCCTGACAAGATATTCTCTGTCGGAAAAGATAAAACACAATTTAAACATACTTGTGGTTGATGATAATCGCGTCAACCAGCTGGTTGCCATGAAAATCCTCATACAATCAGGGTATGCCGTGGACTGTGCAAGTGATGGCATGGAGGCGACAAATAAAGTTTTAGCCAATCCCCATAAGTATGATGTAATACTTATGGATATTCAAATGCCCATTATGAACGGGGTTGATGCAACTATTATGCTTCGGCAAAACAATATCACAACTCCCATCATTGCTTATACCGCTAATGCTCTGGATGAAGATTTTGAAAGATATAGAAAAGCCGGCATGGATGACTGCATGCCAAAACCTATCAACAGAGAAATAATTCTCGAAAAGTTTTACAAGCTTTGTTTTAGGCCCGAATCCAGGATGGCCATGTAGCAGCAGAGCTGATTGTGCGCTCAGCATCCTGCGCACCGCTCATTGCGGATTCGGGTTTAATAATTAAATCGCCCTCTCAATTCCTCATGACCATACTTTACCAGAGCATTTTGCAAAATAGTGCTGCCATTGTGTGCGCAGTGCCAGCCGCACACCTTTTGGTTCGATTGCACGCTCTGTGTGCTCGCGGGAGCACGGATGCAGGTAGTGATAATCAACTTCTCGCAGCGACCGGGCTGCGCTCACCAAAAGGTATGCGGCCTCAGAAAAAAGCAAAATGCTCTCGATAATCAGCTGGTCAGCAGGCCTCTGTCCCACAGGTGTATAGGCGCTTGCCCGTGCCCAGATGTGTCCGTGCCGGGGAGCCAAACATGCAAAAGCCCAATTCGTATGAGTTGGGCTTTTTTGGGTTCAACGCCATGGCCATAGCAGGTATCCATGTCCGTGGTTCGAGTGGGGGGCCTTGAGAGGGTATGATCCCCGGCTGGCCCGTGCAACCTGCAGTGTAGGCAGGGGTTTTATACGAGCCTTACTCGATTCCCCACTTCCTGGCCAGGTTTGCGTCAGATAGCTGCCACACCATGCTGTGAAGCGATGCAATGCAAGCGGGGTCTGCAAGCAGTTCGCGTTTTTCATTCCTTGAGAGGCTTTCTGGGCCGGACATAAGAGCCTTGTTCGTAATCTCATGCCGGCGTTTGGCAATACCGGATGCCACCTTTCTGCTGCGGGTGATTTTCAGATGCAGGGCATTGACAATGGGCTCCGCTACGGCCCGGGCAAAACCGCGGGTCAGCGGAGCGGCAAGCGCCGGTGGAGGTTTTTCAAGCTCCGCAAGGCATGCCTCCAGCCATTGCAGCTCCTGCGGCGGCTGTATTTCCTCGGGGATAAGCAGGAATCCCTTTTTGCGCAAGGCCCGCCCCCAGCTTGCCTTGCTGCTGATGACGCACATGGGGATGGAAAGCGCAAGGCCGGTCAGTATGGGCATGAGCCAGCAGAAGAATGTGCCGTTGATGACGAAAATGACTGCGCCCCAGATACAGGCAAGCAGTGTCCCTGTCAGGTGAAACCGCAGCGCGTCGCTCCAGGCCGTCTCGCGGTCGTCGCGCTGCTGCCCGCCCCAGCCGACCTGCTGCCCGAGCATGGTGATAAAGACGAATTTGCTGTGAAACAGCATGCGCACAGGCGCAAGCAAAGTCGAGAAGAGCACCTCTATGATTACGCTCAGGATCAGCTTGAACGCGCCACCATAGAGCTTTGATCTGCCTTTTTGCAGAAGTATATGCAGTATGGCAAGTCCTTTGGGAAGAAAGAGAATGACAGCTGTAAAAGCCAGCAGCCCTATGGACCATTCAGGGTGCCATACCGGCCAGTTCGGGAAAAGGCTTCGCTCCGGCGGGAAATAGTCGGGTTTGTGCAGGGCCTGGTAGATCGCAGCGGTCGTGCACAGGGTGAGAAAAAAAAACCAGAGCAAGGCTGAAATGTAGGAGAATGCGCCGTTTAAAAAAAGCGCGCGGTGCACGGGGCACAGCCCCTTGGTGAACAAGAGGCGCAGATGCTGCATATTGCCCTGGCACCAGCGCCGGTCGCGCTTGAGCTCATCGAGCAGCGTTGGCGGCATTTCCTCATAGCTTCCCTCAAGGTCAAAGGCAAGCCATACAGCCCAGCCGGCCCGGCGCATAAGCGCTGCCTCCACAAAGTCGTGGCTCATGATATCGCCTCCCAGCGGGGGCTTGCCCGGAAGCGAGGGCAGGGCGCAGTATTTCATGAACGGCTCGACCCGCAGGATGGCATTATGGCCCCAGAAATGGGCATCGCCGAGCTGCCAGAAGCTTAAGCCCACGGTAAATATGGGCCCGTAGACATTGTTTGCAAACTGCTGCATGCGCGCAATGAGGGTGTCCCGTCCTATGGCCTTGGGCGCTGTCTGCAGAATGCCCACTTCAGGATGCTGCTCCATGATTTCCACCAT
>CAYNVA010000173.1:0-2297 GCA_964400575.1 uncultured Thermodesulfobacteriota bacterium
GCGAAAGGTCCGACAGCAGCAGCAGGTTTTTCCCCGGCTCTACCCGCTCGCCATTGCTGACAGCTCTTTCAAGCACGATACCGCCATGCGGCGCACGGATTGTGAGCAGGCCGGTAATCGTATCCAGCGGCGCGCGCTCAAGAGCCGAGACGTCTTCATCGGAAAGGCCGATATTCAGCAGCTTTGCTTTGGCATTTGCCCGTTCAATCACGGTCTGCGCAAGCTGCGCCTTTGCCGTTTCAACGTCAACCTGGGAGGATACCATTTTTGAGAAGAGGCGCTCCTCACGCTGCACTGCTTTTTTTGCCAGTTCAAGCGATGCAAGCAGCTTGCGAAAGTTTCCTTTTGCCTCTGCAATATCCGGGCTGTCAATCAGCAGCAGCACGTCACCTTTGGCAACCTGTTGTCCGCTGCTCACTGCTGCTTTATTGACAATGCCGCTGATGGCGCTTGAAATATTGACGGTCATGTTCTCATGGGCTTTGACCTCGCCGGTAAGGGGAAATGAGCGGGGCATCTGCTGTTTGCCAACCGTTGTTGAGGCAATAACCCCCGGCGCAGACTCAGTGCCGAAAAGGGTCGGTGCGAGCTTCACAACGCCCAGCTCATAGCGGCATTCATCACAGGTATAGTGGATGATGCCGTGTTCGCATTTTGCAGCCCACATTTCATCAATCGAGCGGTCAAGGTCAGATTCTGCAGCTTCATGATTGTGGCCAGCGTGACTGTCCTGCTCGTCTTTATTCCCTTCATGTTTCTGCTCATCTTTTACAGCATCAGTCGGCCCGTGGTTATGGCCCTCATGCTCATCGGCATGTTCTGCATGCTCTTTTTCCGGTGAGCCGTGCCGGTCTCTGTCTTTATCTGTTTTTGCAGCGACGGCGACATCGCTCGCTGCGGCTTTCTGTGCCGCAGGAGAGGCCTTTTCAGCATCGGAGCATGATTGTAGAAACAAACCTGCAGCAAAAATAAAAATGCAGGAGGCAATAAGTCCTATAAATTTTTTTCTTTTTTTCATTGTTTTTACCCTGTTAAAATTTAGATTCTATGGCACTATCTGCACGTATTTCGAAACTTGTTTCTTCCCGGAAATCAGATATTTTTTATCCGGACTCCTGACTCCTAATTTCGCACTGATTGCCCCACCAAACGTTCCAAGGATGCTCTGCCTGTATGATAGTCTGCAAGGGTATCAGTATACTGCTGCTTCAGCTCAAAAAGGGTGCGCTGCGCATCAAGAACCATAAGGTAGCTGAATTTTCCCTGCCGATAGCCTTCCTGTGCTGCATCAAATGCCTGCTGCGCTCCGGGGATTGACCTGTCTCGAAGAGCGGCAGCCAGGGCAAAAGCCGCGGAGCAGCTTTGATAGGTTTGCGTAAGGTCGCTTCGTATTTTTATAAAACCGGCTTTTTGCTCCTCTTCTGCTTTTGCAGCATTGCAGCGGGCCTCCTGCCGCTCTCCCTGGTTGCGGTTAAACAGCGGAATGGGCACCGACAGCCCTGCCACCCAGGCTTTGTCATTATTTTCATTATAGTAACGTGGCCCGGCCGTGATGGTAATATCGGGTATCGCACCGGCGTCTTTCAGCTTCACTTCCGCCTTCCGTTTCCCAAGCTCGGCTTTCCACCGGAGCATTTCAGGGCTTTCTGCAAGGGCTGCCTGCAGTTTGTCGAGTTCGGGCAAGGGAGCGATAGCATCAAATTGGCCCTCGGTTTTTTCAAAAGCCGGGCCGGGAGTCCCGATCGCTTCGGCAAGCCTGCTGCGGGCTGATTGAAGATCGCTTTTTATTTTTTTGAATTGCAGTTCGGTTGTCGTGAGGGCAATTTTTGCCTGAACTTCCTCAACCGGCGGAGCCTTGCCGACGGCAACCTGTTCCGCAACAGACGAATAGGCGTGTTCTGCAAGCTTAAAAAGGGACTCAGCGATGGCTACCCGTTCCTGAGCCGCCAGTAGCTCCCAGAATGCCCCAGAGATTTTTTTAAACACATCGAGCCGTTTGATTTCATACTCCCAGCCCGCGAGATTCTTTTCAAGCTCGGCAGTCCGCTTGCGGTAGCCGCGCTTGCCGCCAAGCTCAAACAGCTGGCTCACTTGCACCGTGGTTTCAGCGCTTTTAAAACCCCGCATTTCATTGTTGCCGCCGAAATTCTCAACTTCCGTTGAGAGTTCGGGGTTCGGCAGCAACCCTGCCTGAAGCTCCCGCGCCTCGGCAGCGCGCACATCCCACGAGAATGCGGCAAGCTCGGGGCTGTGCATGAGCCCGGCGGCAAGCGCCTGCTGCAGGGTCAGCGCGCCTG